>JAIRUI010000080.1 GCA_031254455.1 Chitinispirillales bacterium
TTTGTCAAGGGTTAGTGTGAACACAATGTAAATATTTAGATTATCATAATATAAAATACTCTTTTAAATATGTAACAGATAGAACCTTGTTTTATAATTTATTTGAAAAGCAATTTGTGATGAAAGACAAAGATGAACGTCTGAATTTTTGTTTAGAACAAAGTAAAAAAATGAACAGAATTGTATCAAGCCATTATAATTCAGATAAATACAGAATCCTTTTAAAGGTTATTAAATGAAAAACATATTGATCATATTAGCTAAAAGCCCAGAACCTCATAATGTTAAAACTAGGATGATCTATAAAGATATAATATCCGCAAAAGATGCTGCAATGATATATCAAGAACTTCTTTTTAACTTAGCCAATCAATTAATAATTAATGAAGTAGAGTTTCATCTTTGTGTTAATAACCAATGTATTTCATATTTTAATGATTCTATTTTTAATTCTATACATAAATTATCCCATAATTTCAACAATATAGGAAAAATAATAAAACATGTGATTAAAAATCATTTTGAAACCGAGAATGATAAACTTATTATCTCTGTTTCTGATGTTATATATCCAACTGTAGATATTATTTGTCATTCATTTGAATTATTAGAGAAAAAAGATGTAGTTTTAGGGAAATCTAGTGATGGCGGATTTTATTTGATTGGATTGAAAAAAGAACTAAATATTTTTTCTGATATTGAATGGAGTACAGATAAAGTATTTGGGCAAATGGAAAAAAATATGAATCAACAAAATCTAACATTTTCGACATTGAATGACATTCCAGAGATTGATACCGTGGATGATTTGAAGAAAATATACAAAATTTATATGCACAATAAAGATTTTCAACAAAAATACCCTTTTACTTGGAAAAAAACATTAGAAATCATATAATAAAACAAGATTCAAGATGAGTTAAAAATTAAAAATATTCATACAAAATCAATAGAAATATATTATTTTAAAATACGCATAATTGTCGAAAAGAGGGGATGTGCACGCTGAAAACGCTGTAAAGAATTTTATTTCCGGCGCCAATTGCTGTCAGGCGATAATGAGCGCATATGCCCAAGAGTATGATTTGGATTTGAAAACTTCGCAAAAACTTGCCGCCGGCTTTGGCGGAGGAATAGGACTTAGCAGAAACGTCTGCGGAGCGGTAAATGCAATTGTGATGGTGTTGGGATTGAAGTTTTTTGACACTGTCGATAAGTTTGAACTTTACAAAATTATACAAAACGCTCTTGCCGAATTTGAAAAACGGGCGGGAAGCATAAACTGCGCGCGGTTGACAAATTCGACTTACGGCGAAAGACTGCCTCCTCAGCACAAACAGACATGTTCCAAATACATAAAATTAGCCTGCGATATTTGCGACGAATTTATTGGCGGCGACAATTTTGACGGCGGCGACACCGGCGAATAAAGAGGCAAACACTTGACGCTTTGTCTCTTTTGTTTTGCGGCGAATATTATTTTATGTTAATTAATTATTGAACGGAAAACCTAATATGCAGAAAAAAACAGAAGAAAAAAGCGGTGTTTATATAAAAAATATCGCCCAAAACCGCAAGGCGAGGCACGATTACGAAATAATCGATTCTTACGAGGCGGGGATTGAACTTACCGGAACGGAAGTAAAATCAATGCGTCTGGGAAAAGTAAATATCGCCGATAGTTTTGCGGAAATTCGCAAAGGACAGATTTGGCTCAACAATCTGCACATAAGTTTGTACGAGCAAGGAAACCGCTTTAATCACGAAACGACAAGACAGCGGCGGCTTCTTATGCACAAAAAAGAAATAGCCTATTTGTTTCGGCAAACCGACAGGCAGCCGTTAACGCTTATTCCGCTTTTAATTTATTTCAAAAAGCAATGGGTAAAAATTCAAATAGGACTTTGCAGAGGACTGAAAAAGTACGACAAACGTCAAAAAATCGCCGAAGAAGAATCAAAAAAACGGCTTGCGGCGTTGAAAAAAATGAGATGATATGAAACGGCTTTTATTGATTTTTTTGTTCGCATTTTTTGTATGCGCTCAAACGCAGCAATGGAAGTTAATCGGACTGTCCGGAAATTCTTATCCGATTGACGTGATAAAAGACGGCGAGAAAGGGTATTTCGTCCCCGCATACCAAATATGGAAAAACTTAAATTTTATTCGAACCTCGACCGGCGATACGATAAGCGTAAAAATCAATAAAAACGAACTGAAAATGTTTAGAAACGACGATAAATGTTATTTTAACGCAACGGCGAAAAACCTAAAATATTCCACATTATACACAAATTCAAATACGTATTGCGATATAGCGTCCTTCTGCGAATTGATGAACGCAGCAAGCGGTTTGTATTTTGATCACAACGCTTCGATGAAAGAAATTCGCGTCGGCAAAACCCAAAATATTGACGTTAGTAAAGCAAAAAACATTGTTGAAGACGATAAAATTTCCGGAATTATCGTTATTGATCCGGGACACGGCGGAAAAGATCCCGGCGCAACCGGTCCCGGCGGAACTAACGAAAAAGACATCGTTTTGCCGATTTCGCTCGAAGTAAAAAAATATCTTTCAAAATATAAAAATATCAAAGTTTTTTTAACCCGCGAAACCGATTCTTTTATCGCACTGCACGACAGAGCCGAATTTGCCAATAAAAAAAACGCCGATTTGTTTATTTCTATTCATGCTAACGCTTCGGAAAAAAGTCCTAGCGTAGGCGGATACAAGATGTACTTTTTAAGCGAAGCAAAAGACGAAATTGACGAATGGACGGCAAAACTTGAAAATTCGGTCATAGATTTGGAAAGCAAGGCGCAAACTAACGGTTTAGAATCGATTTTACTGTCTTTGGCAAACAACGAATTTATAAAGGAAAGTCAGGATTTTTCAATAATGCTTGCAAAAAGTTTCGGTAAAAATATGAAAGAAATACAAAAACTCCACACCGGTGTCGGACAAGCGAATTTCTATGTTTTGAACGGGGCGTCAATGCCGGCGGTTTTGGTAGAAACGGCGTTTATTTCAAATACCAAAGAAGAAAAATTACTTAAAGATAAAAAATTTCAAAAAGACGTAGCGGAAAGCATAGGCGGCGCCGCTATAGAATTTTGCAAAAAATACGTAAGCGGTTTGAGAGACAAATGAGTGATTGCAGGCCGATTGGAGTTTTTGATTCCGGAGTAGGCGGACTTACGGTTTTGAGCGAATTGTCAAAAATTTTACCGGACGAACAAATTATCTATTTGGGCGATACGTTACGCTGTCCTTACGGCGACCGCTCAGTAGAAACAATAAGAAAATTCAGCGTAGAACTAACGAAATTCCTCCTGACGCACAATGTAAAAATGGTAATCGCCGCGTGTAACACAGTTTCCGCGGCGGCTCTTGACTGCGTTAAAGAAAGCGCCGGCGAAATTCCCGTAATCGGAGTCGTAGAACCGGGTTGTCGAGCGGCCGTGCAAAATTCGACGTCAAAAAAAATCGGAGTTATCGGTACCCGTGCGACGATAAGCGCAGGCGCTTACGGCAAGGGAATCCGCAAAATAAATCAGGAAATTATCGTGTATGAAAAGGCGTGTCCGTTACTTGTTCATTTGGTGGAAGAAGGCGAGATTGACAGCCGAATTACCGACGAGGTTTTGAAAAAATACTTGTCGGAACTTCTTGATTTGGGAATAGATTCGCTCGTTTTGGGTTGTACGCACTATCCGCTTTTATATAACTCGGTCGTGCGTTGCGCCGGTAAAAACGTCTCGGTGATTAACGGCGCAAAACTTGTCGCCGAAGAAGCAAAAAAAATACTTGAAAAAAATAATCTCTTGAGTGCAAAAAGAATCGGTGAAGACATTCTCTTTGCGACCGATATTACACCGCAGTTTGAACGCCTTACCGCGGCGTTTTTGATGGGCGCCAAAAAAAATATTTGCGAAACGTCTCTTCTTGGGAATTTACCGAATAAGTATTTGAACTAAATCTCACTCAAAATTTTCCGGTCTCAAAAGCGGAAATAAAACCACGTCACGCAAATTCTGCGTATTTGTAAGCAATGCGATAATTCTATCGACTCCCATACCCCAGCCTGAAATCGGCGGAAGCCCGTATTCGATACATTGCAAAAAATCATAATCGACATCCATTGCGTCCAAATCGCCGTCAGCCCGCGCTTGCGCCTGTTGAATAAAACGCTCTTCCTGGTCTATGGGATCGATTAATTCGCTGTACGCGTTTATCACTTCCCACCCGTTTACTACCAACTGAAACCTGTCGGTTTCCAAAGGATTAACGTCGTTTCGCCTTGCAAGAGGCGACAAATCAATCGGATGTTTTATGATAAACGTCGGATTGATAATTTTGGGGCGGCTTACCTTTTTGTAAAGCAGGTCTATGAGTGTTCCACGCCCCGCCTTTTTGATGTCCGCCGAAGTATCTAAAACAATTTTCTTTTCGTTAATTTTTGCCAAAACATCTTCTTTCGTACTACATTCGTAAATATTGATTCCGCAATCACGGAAAATCAAATCGCGAAACGAAATCCTTTCCCAAGCTCCTTCAAAATTTATCTTTTCGCCGTCATATTCGATTCCCAAAGTTCCTTTAATTTCAAAAAGCAAATGTTTTAGCAGTTTTTCCGTGAAATTCATATTATCTTCATAATTCCAATATGCCGCGTAATATTCAAGCAGCGTAAAATCCGGCAAATGCGACGCATCGACACCTTCGTTGCGGAAACTGCGGGCAAACTCATACACTCTTTCAAACCCTCCGGCAATCGCTCTTTTTAAATACGTTTCGGGTGCGATTCGCAAAAAAACGTCAATGTCAAGCGCGTTGTTGTGCGTTATAAACGGCCGCGCCATCGCTCCGCAAGCGTGATTTGTCAGGACGGGCGTATCGATTTCCTGGAAATCGTGATCGTTTAAAAAGTCGCGAATCGTGCGAATTATTTTCGTCCTCGTTTTGAAACGCGCAAGTGTTTCTTCGTTGGATATTAAATCTAAATACCTTTTACGCAGACGAATCTCGTCGTCTGAAATTCCGTGAAATTTTTCGGGTAGATTACGCAACGTTTTCGACAAGAATTTCCAATTTTGCACGTCAATCGTTTTTTCCCCCGTATGAGTCGTAATGAGTTTTCCGGTTATTCCGATAAAATCGCCGACATCCGCTATTTCCTTAAAAAACGCAAAATTTTCACCCAAAACGTTTTTTTGCAAAGCGAACTGAATTTTTCCGTGAAATCCGTATATATGTCCGAAAGCAAGTTTACCGAAATATCTAAGAGCGACAAGTCTGCCCGCCACCGAAACATTTTCGGTATTATCAGGAAGAAGCGCCGCCTGAGCAATCGTATGCGTCGTCTCAAACCTTTCGGCGTAAGGAATCTCGCCATGTTCTTTAATTTTGGCTATCTTGTCAAACCTGACCTGCATTTGCTCGTTAAAATCTTTTTTGCTCATTTATTCTCCGTCACGCTATCAACCAATTTTGTTGTTTGAAATAACTCTTTTCCACGAACCAGTCGGAACATCTTCTTCATTTACAAACTGCCAATCGACCGTACATTTCGTTCCAGCCGGACTTAAATCCTCAGGCTTAATGCCCATTTTCAAAAACACCGCGGGAGATAAATCAATTCCTGCGCCCATACGAACCATAATTCCGTCTTTTGCGTTTCTTGGCGTATCGTTCCCAAAAACATAGTCAAAATCGTCGTAATGGAAAGGACCGGCGTCAAGCCACTGTGCATAAACCCACTCTCCGTTCCCTCTGTCAACACACTTTACTTTAACCCAACGTCCTTTTACAATACTTTCATTATTTCCCCATTTTTTTATATTATACCAGGGAATGTTTTCAACATTTTTTTTTCTGTCACTGCGTTCGTCGTACGCATAAGTATAAATCATTTTACTTTTTTCATAATAGTTATTATCAAAATTTCTAACGGCGTTGAGTAGCGGGCTTGTTGCATCTTCATACTCAAAAACCAAATTATCCATATCGTTATACGGAAGTGCAAAATAGTAAAGATTCTCTTCTCCGTCATAGCCTACGGGAAAGAAATCTTCATCTCTTTGAAAATTCATTTCCGGGCTGTCTTCTTTTGCTTGCCCGTTTACTGTGTATTTTTCTCCCCATTTTTCATCCCAAGCGCTGGGAACATTGGAAATATTTCCATTTGCCTGACTGGCGCCTTCACCCGCCCAAAACGTACTTGCCGTTATATTTTTATGCAAAACATAATCTCCCTTTATTCCGGTAGTAATCGTTATCGTTTCAATCCAATCGCTTGATTTATTCTTATCTTTATCGACGACCCAAAAATTTAATTGGCAAGTTCCGGCTGCGTCAAATTTCAACGTGTCGTTTTTACCTACTTTCTTCTGGAAGCCGTTATTTTTTTTCATGTAATAATTATAATCTCCGGAACCGCCGCTTGCCGAAAGATTTTGAATTATAACGTATTCGTTAATCATAATATTGCGCGAACTCAAAGCGACTTGAATAGAAAGTTCCTCGCCCCCCCCTATTGTCTTATTATCGTCTGAGCCGCAACCGATAATAAACAAAACCAACGCAAAAATCCAAAACACTTTGTTCACAATCAACCTCCTTTTTTGGAGTTAAAATCTATCTATTTCAGCGGTAATCAACTTTGTTATTTCTTCAATGCTTCCCGTCCCTTTAATTGAAACCGCTTTATTCATTTCACTGTAAAATTTAATTACGGGAAGCGTTTTATTTTCGTATTCTTTCAAGCGGTTTTGAATAACTTCCCGGGTGTCGTCCGCCCGTCCTTCAATTTTAGCTCTTTCCAAAAGACGTCTTACCGATTCTTCCTGCGGAACATCCAAAGAAATAAGCATCGAAAGCGAAGTTTTAAGTTTGCTAAGCATCCCTTCCAAAATGTAACACTGAACAAGGTTACGCGGAAAACCGTCAAACAAAAATCCGCTGAATTTTGCGGAATTTTCGGAAATATATTTTTCCAAAATTTGCACGATAATGTCGTCGCCGACCAATCCGCCCGCTTCCATAATGGTTTTTGCCTGCAAACCCAATCCGCTCGCCTGTTTAATTTCGCCGCGCAGAATATCGCCGGTTGATATATGCCCTAATTTGTACTTTTCGGTGATAAATTTCGCTTGCGTGCCTTTACCGGCGCCGGGAGGTCCAAATAATACGATATTCAACATAATTAAGTCCTTTCGTTAAATAAAATGATACTTAAAATACAATATTACCTGTCTAAAAAACAGAAATTTTTAAGCAATAGAGTAAAAATGAAATATTTTTGTTCAAATACCGCGGCTTGCTATGTACAAAAAATATATTCTCCAAAAATTTGGTGTTTTTGCAAGTTTTATTTACTGTAAGGAAACACATTATGGTAAGATTGTTATTAGTTGATAATTCTCCGCAGAATTTGGAAGTTTATAAAGCGCTCTTTATCGGCAAGGAAGAACAATGGAACTGTCAGTTCGCAGACAGTATAAAAGACGTATTTGATAAATTATCAAACGCTGATTTTGATATAATAGTCGCAGACGTTAAAATGCCGGTACTTAACGGTATTCCGCTTTTGGAAACAGTAGCGCAAATGTATCCAAATATTATACGCGTAGTTTTAGTTCCGGCTTTGAGCGCCGATTATCCCAAACATTTTGTGAAATTTGCGCATAGAATAGTTGTTAGACCCGTTTCAGGCGAAAAACTTGAAACATTGATAATCAGGATTCATCGCTTATACAAAACTATTATGCATCCTCAAGGAATGCGTTTTATTGACGGATTGGAAAAAATTCCGTCACTGCCGAAAGTATATGGCGATTTGGTCGCCGAATTGGAAAGTCCGTCGCCGTCGGTAAAAAAAGCCGGATTTATTATTGCCAAAGACATAGGAATGAGTGCGGCTATACTAAAGATGGTAAATTCCGCTTATTTCGGATTAGATAAAAGGGTAACATCGCCTGAATTGGCGGTTTCGCTTTTAGGACTTGATATTGTTCAGGGATTGGTTTTGACGGCGCATTTGTTTTCTGCATTTTCAAACGCCGAAACGAAACTTCTTAATCTTGAAGTAATCGTAGATCATTGTTTGATCGTAGGAAGCTTCGCTAAAGACATAGCCATATATGAGAATCTTCCGTCAAATGTTATTGATTCGCTTCATATAGCCGGAATTCTACACGATATAGGACGGCTTATTTTCGCTTCGCATTCGCCGAAACTTTATCGTAATATTATGGAAATAGCGGCTCAAGAAAATCGTCCCCTGTATGAAGTCGAACAAGAACTTCTGGGAATTATGCACGCAGAAGTCGGTGCGTATCTGCTTGGTCTATGGGGACTTCCGGAATTAGTCATAGAACTCATTGCATACCACCATTCGGAAGAAATACCGGAGTTTCTCGCCGTTGAGTTGAGTATATTAAAGGCGGCGGATGTTTACAGTAAAAATATTCATTCGACAAACAGTCTGGACTCGTCCGAATCTTCGGATAACACGCTTTCGACCATTCCTATTTTTAGAGAAAAAAAAGAAAAATGGTATAATGTTTGCATCGAATCGTTCCGTAAATCCGCAGAAAATAACATTTGAGGAAAATTATGACCTTACTTGAACAATTAAAAAAAAATACGACTATAGTTGAAGACACAGGCGATATAGACACGATAAAAAAACATAAACCGCAGGACGCGACCACAAATCCGTCTCTTCTTTTACAGGCGGCAAAGCTTGTGCAATACCGAAATCTCATTTCAAACGCACTTGAAACGTCTAAAGATAACTGCGAAAATTTACTTGACTCCATGCGTCCGATTTTGGAAAAACTGTCGGTAAATTTTGCAAAAGAAATTTTGGCTATTATACCGGGAAGATGTTCGGTGGAAATCGACCCGACACTTTCTTTTGATACGGAAAATACGATTTTTTCGGCTAAGCGATTAATTTCTTTGTTTGAAAAAGACGGAATTTCGCGAAAACGAGTTCTCATTAAAATTGCAGCGACTTGGGAAGGAATAAACGCGGCGCGGCGGTTGGAAAAAGAAAATATTCACTGCAATTTAACCTTACTTTTCAGTTTCGCACAAGCGGTTGCATGCGCCGAGGCGAAAGTAAAACTCATATCGCCGTTTGTAGGCAGAATTTTAGATTGGTACAAAAAAGCGGAAAATGTCGATTCTTATCCTGCCGCAATGGATCCGGGAGTACTTTCTGTCGGCAAAATTTACAATTATTATAAAAAATTCGACTATAAAACCGAAATTATGGGTGCAAGTTTTAGAAATATCGGTGAAATAACGGAGTTAGCCGGATGTGATTTGCTTACGATCGCGCCGAATTTTATTGAAGAACTTTCGACTACACAGGGAAATTTACAGCCAAAACTTTCGGAAAGCGCGGCAAAAAATTCATCGATAGAAAAAATATCAATTGACGAAAAAACTTTTCGCTGGCTTCATAACGAAGACGCAATGGCGACAGAAAAACTTGCGGAAGGAATAAGAAAGTTTACCGCAGACCTTACAACTCTCGCTAAATTTCTAAATTAATGGTTCAAGTTAATGGTTCAAGATAAACTAAGAAAGCGCTAAATATCATCAATGAATTTATTTTGGCAATACTATATAAAAACCAAAAAAAATTCTCATTTAGTTTTCGGCATAAAATACTTTACATT
Organism: Chitinispirillales bacterium; assembly: GCA_031254455.1. Taxonomy (NCBI): domain Bacteria; kingdom Pseudomonadati; phylum Fibrobacterota; class Chitinispirillia; order Chitinispirillales; species Chitinispirillales bacterium. The sequence continues at coordinate 9,694 of JAIRUI010000080.1, forward strand.
AGGGTAACTTTAGATTTGCTATCAATGATTTAATAAAAATGGAGGTATTAAATGGCTGGAGTAGCTATTCCTGCGAATGTAAAATTATCGGACGAATTGAAAGATTTGCTTGATAATTGTAAAAAACTCACGATTATAACTTCAGACGAAGAATTGCTAAACGCTTCTGTGGCTGACGCACAATCCGACGGATATCATTATGTCGCCTACGACGTACCGGGCAAAGGGAGTATTGTCGAAGCAAAAATTTGCAGAGTTAAAAACGGAATTTCAGCGAATTATCTTGACCCATATATTAGAAGAAGAGATCCGGACGCCATGGTCATAGGCGACGATTTACCGACGGATAAAGATAAATATTCCGACAGATTCGTCGGTAAAAAATTCTCAGACACTCGCAAAGAGACGTTTGAATGGCTAAAGAAACAGGAATTGACGATATTTTTCTTTTATTCCGGAGTTTCTGAGGAAGTAGGTTATCCGACAATCGCGATTTGTCCTGCAAACGCCGGATTTTTTGCGTTCGGCTTGGCGCAACTGCAAGGGATTATTGATATTTATAAGATAACCAAACCGTTTGAAATTCGTGCGGCTTTATTCGTTGCGCCCCCGTTTAGGCATACCCATTTCGACGGTAAACAGATAGTAGTTCATAATAGAACAAAGACATATCATGAAATATTTTCTTATAATTTATACCCGGGACCTTCGGCTAAAAAAGGTATTTATTCGGTTCTTTTACACTTCGGAGATTCAGAAGGATGGCTTACGGCGCACGCTTCGTCCGTTCGCGTAACGACGCCTTACGGAAAACAGGTCGTTGTTATGCACGAAGGAGCCAGCGGCGGTGGAAAATCCGAAATGCTCGAACATATTCACCGTGAAAACGACGGAACTATTTTGTTCGGCATAAACCAAAAAACAAATGAAAAGAAAAAAGTGGTTTTCAATAAAGTTTGTTCACTTGAACCGAATACGGACGATATGGCGTTATGTCATCCCAAACATCAGAAAGGCGATGGGAAACTATGGCTGACCGACGCCGAAAGTGCGTGGTTTATAAGAACCGATCATATTACGCATTATGGAGTAGATCCGGATATTGAATCGAAAACCGTCGCTCCAAAAGAACCTCTTTTATTCTTGAATATGGATACGGTTCCCGGCGGAACGGCTCTCGTTTGGGATCACATTGAGGATTCGCCCGGTAAAAGATGTCCGAATCCTCGATATATTTTTCCGCGTCGATTAGTTGAACATGTAGTCCAAGAACCCGTTGCGGTTGATATTAGAAGTTTTGGACTTCGCGCTCCATGCTGTATGAAAGAAAACCCGTCTTACGGAATTGTAGGACTCGTCCATATTCTTCCGCCGGCGATTGCTTGGTTATGGCGTTTGGTCGCTCCCAGAGGATTTGCAAATCCAAGTATCGTTGAAAAAGCGCAAGGGATGAGCGCCGAAGGCGTAGGGTCGTATTGGCCGTTTGTTACCGGAAAAAGAGTCCGTCAAGCGAATTTATTGCTTGAACAGATAGTCAATACCCCAAAAACCGTATTTGTTTTGATCCCGAACCAGCATATAGGCATTTGGAAGGTAGGTTTCGCCGGAGAGTGGATTGCACGCGAATATTTGGCTCGCAGAAATATGCCGGTTAAAAGAGATGAAGTTGTTGAAGCAAGGTGTCAACTTTTGGGATATTCTTTCAAAGAGATAGAATTTGAAGGAAATGTGTTCCAACGTTCTTTACTCCGCGTAGAATATCAAGAGGAAATAGGCGAACAAGCATACGATGAAGGTGCGAAACAACTTACGGAATTTTTCAAGAAAGAGCTTGAAATTTATAGAAACGATTCCAATTTGCTTCCGCTTGGAAAGAAAATTATTGATACATTCTTTGCAGACGGGAAAATCGGCGATTATCTCGCATTAATAGGTTCGGACGTCGTCGCTTAAAATTAATTGAAAAATAACAAAAAAGGACTGCTAAAACAAGCAGCCCTTTTTTGTATAACGGTGTAACCGGTAAATTACAATTTCTCAAGCATCTCACTGGCTATCATCAGTTCTTCGTTTGTCGGAATTACCAGAATTTTTGTTTTGGAATCGTTATCCGAAATTTCCGAAACTGTTTTCGTCCCGTTCGCCTTTTTGTTTTTTTCCGGATCCAATTTAATTCCTAATTTTTCAAGCCCGCCAACCGCTTCTTTACGAACCGCATCGTTCCATAATCCGATCCCGCCGGTAAAAATAATAATATCCGCACCGCCTAAAACCGCCAAATATGAGCCGACATATTTTTTTACGCTGTAACCGAATGTTTTTAGCGCTGCAATAGCCCTTTCATTTCCATCATCCGCCGCTTTTGCAATATCACGCATATCGTTCGAAATTCCGGAAATTCCCAAAAGTCCGGATTGTTTATTGAGTAATTTATTCAAATCCGCACTGGTCATTTTATAATTATCCATTAAATAAAGTAAAATAGCAGGATCAATGCTTCCTGACCTTGTTCCCATTATAACGCCTTCGGCAGGCGTGAGTCCCATTGAGGTATCTACGGATTTTCCGGCGTTAATCGCCGTTACCGAACCGCCGTTTCCCAAATGGCAACTTATAATTTTCAAATCTTCTTTTTTTTTGCCTATAAACTCTGCCGCCTTAGTTGAGACAAAACGGTGCGATGTTCCATGAAAACCGTATCGGCGAATTTTCTTCTCGCTGTAATATTCATACGGAAGCCCATATAAAAATGCAAAATTTGGCATTGTATGGTGAAACGCTGTGTCAAAAACAGCCGCATGTTTCGCTTTAGGAAAAACTTTAATCGCTTCACGAATTCCTACAATATTTACCGGATTATGAAGCGGAGCGAGTCCCGATATTTCTTCAATTTTTGCTATAACTTCGTCTGTCAAAATCGTAGTTTCATAAAAAGCGTCGCCGCCGTGAACGACCCGGTGTCCGACTGCCGAAATTTCATCGGGGCTTTCTATTACGCCGTATTTTTTACTTGTCAATTCTTTCAGCATCGCTTCAAATGCAATTTTATGATCTCCGGCTTCTATGTCTTTGTCGAATCTTGAATCGCCGCCTTCATACGAAAGCCCCATAGGTTTCCCTGTTCCGATTCTATCGACTTGCCCGTTTGCACAATATCCGTCTTTGTCGGTATCAAAAAGCGTAAATTTGAGCGATGACGACCCGCAGTTTATGACCAAGATTTTGCGGGATATCGGCGATTTGAGCGTAATGCTGTCCATAAAAACTCCTCATAAGAAATGATTTTGTTAAAAAATAAAACTAAAATAATATATCCATGTTAATGTGAAATTAGAGATTTCCCCGTCATTTCTTTGGGTTGTTTTATACCCAAAAGTTCCAAACAGGTCGGCGCAATATCACACAAACTCCCGCTGTTACGTAAACTTAAATTTCCACCGCCGACAATCGTCAAAGAAACGGGATTCATGGAATGCGCCGTCATTGGAGAACCGTCGGGAAGGTAAATTTGATCGGCGTTTCCGTGGTCTGCCGTTAAAATCGCAATTCCGTTTTTCTTTTGGACGGCTTTTACCACATCATAAACGCATGCGTCCACGGTTTCTACAGCCTTACGAATCGCCTCAGGGACTCCGGTGTGCCCGACCATATCACCGTTTGCGAAATTGCATATAATTACATCAAATTCTTCGTTTTCAATAGCGGCGATTAATTTATCACGAACCAAATACGCGCTCATTTCCGGCTGTAAATCGTAGGTTGCAATTTTCGGGCTATCCACTAAGATATGTGTTTCATTTGGGAATTTATCGTTGTTTTGGTCGTTAAAAAAGAATGTTACGTGAGCGAATTTTTCGGTCTCCGCACAACGCAATTGTTTAAGTCCTGCATCAGAAAGCACTTTGCCGAAAATATTTTCATTTTTAATTTCCGGATACGCTTCCTCAAAATTTCCGTTGTCGTAGAAATGCGTCATTCCCACAAAGAAAATGTTATTAGGAACAGTTGCAAATTCTGAAAAATCTTTTTCCACTATCGCTTTTGTAAGTTCGCGAGTTCTATCGGTTCTAAAATTAAAAAACACGATAACATCGTCTTTATCGACGCCTTTGTATCCGTCAATTAAGTACGGCTTAATAAATTCGTCAAATTCACCTTTGGCGTAAGAATCGTCAACAGCTTCTTTCCAATCGTTTGCCGGCGTTCCCAAACCTCTTATTATCGCATCATACGCTAATTTCACACGATCCCATCTATTGTCTCTATCCATTGCGTAATATCTTCCAACTATGACGCCAAGTTTTCCTACGCCGGTTTTTTTGAAGCCTTCGTCCAAAAACGCCAAATGCTCTGCGGCTGATCTCGGCGGCGTATCGCGCCCGTCGGTGAAAGCGTGAACAAGCACATTATGAAAATTTTGTCTTTTACAAAATTCCAAAAGCGCATGGCAATGACGTGTCGCGGCATGAACGCCTTCTTCTTGAATCAGTCCCATCATATGGATTTTAGCATTTCTTTCTTTTGCGATTTTTACGGCTTTTAGAAACACTTCGTTTTCAAAAAAATCACCGTCGCGGATCGATTTGTCAATTCTTGTAAGCGACTGATAAACAACCCTTCCGGCGCCTATATTCAAATGACCTACTTCGGAATTTCCCATTGTTCCGCGCGGAAGTCCGACAGCTTCTCCGCAAGTTTCCAAAATAGTCGTAGGACTTGTTTTTTCAAAATATTTCGCATGTTCGGTATTTGCAGTCCATATCATATCGCTTTCCGTATGATCTCCAATTCCCCATCCATCGCGTATAATCAAAACCAATGGTTTTTTTACAGGCATTTAAATCTCCTTAATTACTTATTATCTTACAAAAAAAACGACCAATTACTGCTAACTTTATGAGTTCCATCACAAAACGAACAAATTTTTTCACCTTTACAATGACTGCAAATTCCAGACGTTTTGCAAAACGGACAATCTTCTTCATAATCAACAAGATTTATACCTTCGCCGGTATAGTTTTTTGTGCTGGAAATTCTTTTCCCCGTTGCACCGCAGAAACTGCACTTCCCGCTTCCGTTACAAGTTCTGCACTTTCCGCTTATATCGCAGACAGGACAGGTTTGAACGCTGTATCTCTCAGCTCTTTCATTTATTTTTGGGTCGCAGGAAACGATAAATAAACTAAAAAACAACAATGTAAAAAATATTCTTTTCATAAAAGAAAAATCCTCCGCAAAATTTCTTTCAAAAATAATATTTCGCGGATATGTTTTTTGTTATAAATTAAAATTTAATCAAATTAAGAACACTAGAACGCATCATGTTACCTTGAGCAAGCATGGAAATCGCCGCTTGCTGTTGAATTTGCCTTTTCGTCGTTGTAATTATTCCGTCTAAATCATCCAATCCCAATACATTCTTCGCCGCTTCGGATAAAGTATTTCCTGAAATTTCGTTCAAATTTATCTGCGAATTTATTCCGTATATGAAAGCGTTTAATGCGCCCATATATTTTGCCGCGCAGTCAATTTGCGTCTGAATTTCCGCTATTGCTGCACTTTCTCCTAACGTCAAATCAATTCCGCCGACGTTTACTTCTAAACCAGCATCGAAAGAAACAACAAACTTGTCGTTAACATTGTTCGGATTTATGTTTACTTCAATAAGCGGCTGCGAAGAACTGTCATTCAAAAGTTTTTTGCCGTTAAAAACCGTATTATCAATAGTTTGAGAAATCAAATCTTTAATTTCGGTTATTTTATTTTCTATGATTTTTTTGTTAATTGAGTCTGTTGTCGGCTTAAAGTACTCTTTCGTTAAATGCATAATATCGTTAAGGTCGTCAAAAATCAAACTCATACTTTCCGATGCGAGATCAAGTATAATTTTCGCCTGATAAAGCCCGTTTTTCGCCGTTTCATACCATTTTGCTTGATAATTATATGAGTTTCCGACAAAATAATCCGCTACGCCGTTAGACGGATTCATAACTTTTTGTCCTGCGGCGATACTCATAAGAGATTGTTGTAGAACTCTCCCGTTTGATGCGACAAAAGCCGATATGTTGGCGAAATTATTTCCGCCCGCTATTGTGTTAATCATAAAACCTCCCTTGTGCGCTTCTGTGTCGCCTTTCCCCAAAGGTTTTGACGCAGAATTAACCTTATCCGCATTTTTTCAATGCGGATATTTCGGTTGATTTATCGGAGTCGTTCCCCAACAGCCCCCGATAAATCTTTGAAACATTAAATTAATTAAGAAAACAATCTCGCCAAATTTGACTGCGAAATATTTGCCTGCGCCGCCATAGCGATAGTCGCCTGTTGACGAACCGCAAGAGCGGTCGCTTTACTTATCGACTGCACTTCATCAATCGCACCGATATTAGCCGCAGTACTTTCTTTTGCCGCGATAATATTCTCATTGATTGTTAGTTGACGGTCGGCAGCAACTGTAAATGCTTCTGCTGTAGCAGTGTATTTAGCAACTTCACCAAGCGCATCTTCAACATCTGTCGCAGAACTTGTATTGTCCAAAGCAGAAAGTTGGGTAATAATTCCAGAAACATCAAACTCCAGCGTAGAAGTCCCATCCCCCAAAGTTACAGACGCTTTCTCAATAATATCGTTGCCTACCTGCTTATTGTTCGTAAAAATTTTTTGAATTTGCTCTAATTGAGCGTCAAGAGCATCACTGTCAGCACCATTTTCTACCATTTTCTTAAAATCCGAAAGAGCCTTGTACGCTTCATTTCCAATACTTGTGGCAATAGTGCTTTTTTCTTTCGCAGAAATCAACTCATCGTTAACTCTTTGATAAGTCACTACAGATGATTCCGCCGCACGCATTTTCATGAAACTCGCAAAATCGTCGCTGGGTTTTGTGAATCTTTTACCGCTTGCAATTTGTTCCAAAGTTTTTGTGTAATCGGTTGTCTGCTGTCTGTAAAGTTGAGACAAACCTGACGTTGATACGCTTAAAATCATAGAAACCTCCCTGTGTTATTGTTTTTATACTCCTAAAAGCCATGCTACGGCTTTTCTTCCCCAAGAAACCGCCGTGCATCTAACTTCCCCATTATTTATATCGACATAAATTTTGAAAACTTTAGAAAAATTTTTAATTTTCTTAATTTATTTGTTTTTAATGAAAAATATTGCTTTCTTTAACGGCGAAAATTATATTACCTGCGTTTTGTTGGGCGGCTAGCTCAGTTGGTTAGAGTACTTGCTTGACATGCAAGGGGTCAGCAGTTCAAATCTGCTGCTGCCCACCACGAAACAAACTTACAGATTCCAAGGTTATTTTCGCACCGCAGGAATCGGGCGATAAAGCGCTTTATTTTAGAAGCGAAATGTTTTGAGGTTAATGATTATGGTGGTATTCCTTTCGGACGGCAGCCGTATTGAAATCGCGGACGGTTCGAGCGTTGCCGATTGTGCGACAAATATAAGTTTGAGCTTATCAAAAAACGCTCTTGCGGGGGTGGTCAATGAAAAAACGGTCGATTTAAACCACAAGTTATTCGACGGCGACAGAATTTCGATATTGACTTTTGACGATGACGCAGGCAAGGAAATTTTTTGGCATTCTTCATCGCATCTGCTTGCTCAGGCGGTTCAGGAATTGTATCCGAATGCAAAGATTGCGGTAGGTCCCGCCATTGAAAACGGTTTTTATTACGATTTCGGCGATGTAAATCCTTTTACTCCACAAGATTTGGAAGCGATTGAAAAAAAAATGATGGAAATTTCAACGCAAAAAAAGTCTTTTGAACGTTCGATTATTTCCCGTAAAGAAGCAAAAGAATATTTTGAACAAAAAGGCGAAAAATATAAAATAGAATTGCTTGAAGAAAATATTCAGGGCGACCCGTCGTTTTATGAACAGGGCGATTGGAAAGATATGTGCCGCGGTCCGCATTTGCCAAATACCGGATATATTAAAGCGGTAAAACTGTTTTCTACAAGTTCGGCGCATTGGCGTCCCGAGCGGCACAAAGACAATCCGGTTATGATGCAGCGAATTTACGGTATTTCGTTTCCCAAAAAGAAAGATTTGGACGATTATATTACGCTTATAGAAGAAGCGAAAAAACGCGACCATAGAAAATTAGGCAAAGAATTGGATTTGTTTAGTTTTCACGACGAAGGAATCGGATTTCCGTTTTGGCACACAAAAGGAATGGTAATTTATGATACGGTCGCAGAATACAGCCGAAAAGAACATTTGAAACACGGTTACGGGGAGGTGAAAACTCCAGCCGTTTTAAGTGAGGAATTGTGGCACAAAAGCGGGCATTGGGACAAATACAAAGACAATATGTATTTTGTGGAAATTGATGAACGTCCGCATGCGATTAAGCCGATGAATTGTCCGGGCGGGCTGTTGATTTATAAAAATTCAATTCGTTCTTACCGCGATTTACCGATTCGAAATTTTGAATTTGGACTTGTGCATAGGCATGAAAAATCGTCGGTACTGCACGGGCTTTTCAGAGTACGCCAATTTACGCAGGATGACGCGCATATTTTTTGTACGCCGTTGCAAATTGAAGAAGAAATAAACAATGTTATAGAGTTCATTTTCGATGTTTACAAGACTATGGGTTTTAATGATTTTTTTGTTGAATTATCCACAAAACCGCAAAATTACATCGGCGAAGATTCCGTTTGGGAAATTGCCGAAAAATCATTGCAAAACGTACTTGAAAATCGTAAAATAAACTATAAATTGAATCCTGGCGACGGAGCGTTTTATGGACCGAAAATCGACTTTCACATTCGCGACTGCCTCAAAAGAAGCTGGCAATGCGGAACTATTCAATTAGATTTTAGTATGCCGATGAGATTTGAGTTGGAATACACGGACAGTGACGGTCAGAAAAAATGTCCCGTGATGATTCATAGAGCGTTGCTTGGTTCTATGGAAAGGTTTATCGGGATTTTGCTGGAACATTACGCCGGATTTTTGCCGCTTTGGCTTGCTCCGGTTCAAGTGAAAGTTATGGCTGTGTCCGATACCTTTATGCCGTTTGCCGAGAATGTGTTCAACAAACTGAAATCAGCGGATATTCGTGTAGAAATTGACGCTCGAAACGAAAAAATAGGGTTTAAAATTCGCGATGCGGAAACGCATAAAATCCCATATATGTTAATTATAGGCGAAAGAGAACAAAACGACAATTCGATTTCGGTTCGCCTGCACGGAAAAGGCGATGCCGGTCAAATGAAAATTGATGAATTTATTGCGAAATTACAAAAACAAATATCCGAAAAAAGCGGGTATGATAAATAAACGCGGGAGGACAAAATAGCGGGAAACAACAGATTTCAGAGACCTCAAAAAGAAGAGGATAGTACTCGTATTAACGAGATGATTCGTTATCAACAGGTCAGGGTTATCGGTCCTGGAAACGAACAAATGGGACCTATGTCTTCAAAAGAGGCGTTATCTGCCGCTCAAGACAGAGGGTTAGATTTGGTTTTGATATCGGAAAACGCATCTTTGCCGGTGTGTAAAATTATGAATTACGGAAAGTACAAATACGAGCAGTCGAAAAAGCAAAAAGAAAATAAGAAAAAACAAGCGAAAGGCAATGTTAAAGAGATAAAACTTCATTCGCAAACCGACAAACACGATTACGATTTTAAGATGAAACATGCAAAATCGTTTTTGATTAAAGGGCATCGAGTGAAAATTACCGTCGTGTTTAGAGGACGTGAAAATATGTATAAAGATTTGGGATTGAAAGTGTTGGAAAAAGTCGATGAGGAATTGAGATTGTTAAGTAACGCTGAAAAACAATTCTTTATTGAAGGAAGATGCATGATTTCCAATTATATTCCGGATATGAAGAAAATTAAGCAATACGAAAAAGAGCATCCGGACGAATTTCCGCATCTGAATAAACTTGAAATTCCGAATGAAGACGAAAATAATCAGGTTGAATAATATAAAAAACAATTTTAAAAGGAGAGTCTATGCCAAAAATGAAAACCCGGAAAGCTGCTAAAAAGCGCTTCAGTATAACGGGAACAGGGAAAGTTCGACGCAACAAGGCGTTTGCGAATCACATTTTGACCAAGAAAAGTCCGAAACGCAAAAGAAATTTTCGCGGATCAGCGCTTGTTCATCCTACACAAGTAAAAAAAATCAAAGCAATGATTGCTTAATTAAAGAAAGGAAATAACGATGCCGAGAGCAAAAAATCGAGTTGCTTCAAGAGCAAGGAGAAAAAGAATTCTGTATGCCGCTAAAGGGTATTTCGGTAAAAGAAAAAATGCAATCGTAAGCGCAATGGACGCCGTGTGGCGTGCAGGCGTGTATGCTTACCGTGACAGAAAACAAAGAAAAAGACAATTTAGAGCGCTGTGGATCATGAGAATCAATGCAGCGGTGCGCGAGCATGGGATTAACTATTCAACGTTTGTAAACGGTCTTAAAAAGAATAACATAGAATTGGACAGAAAGGTACTCGCAAATCTTGCGGTAAACGATCCTGAAATATTTAAAGTGATCGTAGAAAAAATAAAATCATAAACAATTGAAATTGATAAGGATTTGAAAGGGGTAAATTTTACCCCTTTTTGTTTTTGCGAAAATATTATTTTATCTTGATATAAGAGGAGAGCGTAATTGATGAAAACATTTGAAAGTTTGTTTAACGAATTAGAAACAAAAATTAAAAACAAGGATCCGAATTCGTCAACATTTAAGGAATATGAAAAAGGCGTTCACTTTATCGGAAAAAAAATAATAGAAGAAGCGGGCGAAGTATGGATAGCCAGCGAATATGAAGGAAACGAAAAGACTGCTGAAGAAATGTCGCAGCTTATTTACCATATTCAAGTAATGATGCTTGCAAAAGGTATTACGATAGACGATATTTATAGATATTTATAGAGGAGAAATTATGTTGAAAATCGCGATCCCAAATAAAGGAGCATTGTCGGAAACGACGGTTGATATAATAAAAAAAGCGGGATATAAATGTCAAATATACGGTAAAGAATTAGTTGTACGCGACAGTGAACACGATATAGATTTTTATTTTTTACGTCCGCGCGACATCGCTGTTTATATCGGCAACGGAATTCTTGACTTAGGAATTACCGGACGCGATTTGTCAGTTGACAGTAAGGCGAAATACGAGGAAATACTCCCGCTGAACTTTGGAAACTCCAAGTTTTTCTACGCCGTTCCTAATGATAGTACGCTAACCGTTGACAAACTTAACGGGAAACAAATCGCTACGGCATATCCAACTATTATCGAACAGGATATGAAGAAACGCGGTTTTAATTTTGAAATAATAAAACTTGACGGAGCGGTGGAAATTTCAGTTGAATTAGGCGTTGCGGATGCTATCGCTGATGTCGTAGAAAGCGGAAGAACCCTCATGGAAGCCGGACTGAAAACGATAGGTGAACCGATTATGGAATCGGAAGCGATTATTATTGCAAAAAATAAAAATAAATTGAACGAACAAACGGCAAAAATTTTTGTTAAACGCATTGAAAGCGTAATTATCGCAAAACAATTCGTTATGGTTGAATATGACATATCAAAAGAAAATATTCACAAAGCGACAAAACTTACTCCGGGAATCGAATCGCCGACGATTTCACCGTTAAACGAAAACGGATGGTTTGCGGTAAAAGCGATGGTAAAATTCAAAGGGGTAAATAAACTTCTAGACGATTTGCACGATACGGGCGCAAAAGGAATCATAGTCAGCGAAATAAAAACTTGCAGGTTATGAGATATTTATGAGCGGACATCCGAGTTTTCTTTACTCTGCCGCCCACTCATAAAAATATTCCATATTAAAATAGAGAAATCATTCTTCGTCTTCCGCTTCTTTCAAAGCGTTTTTAGCCGCTTCTTCATCGGCGCGGATTTTTTCAATAGTAACGCCTTTTTTAATCGGATGCTCGCTTTTGTATTTTTCAAAACCTTCTGCGTTTCCCTTGAAATACTCCGTTATTGAAAGAACAATTTTTTGTCCGTCCAAGTCAAATTCAATCACTTCCGCAGGAATTTTATCGCCTACCGAATAAATAAGCGCAGAATGTTCAACCTGTTCTCCGATTTCTTTCGTAGGAATCGAACCTTCAATACCATCGTCAAAATCAAGTACTATACCTCTGTCGAGAATGCGAACTACTTTGCCCTCGACTTTTGTTCCGATGGTGTATTTTTTTGACAAATCATTCCAAGGATCTTCCGTCAACTGTTTTATTCCAAGAGAAATACGATGCTTTTCTTCATCAACGTCGATAACTTTGACTTCAACTTCCTGTCCTTTTTTGAATACTTCGCCTGGATTAAGAACTTTCTTCGTCCAAGAAATATCGGAAACGTGTATAAGTCCGTCGATTCCGTCTTTGAGTTCAACGAATGCGCCAAAAGCCGCAATGTTACGGATTTTTCCCGTCAATACTTTTCCTACGAAAAATTCATCTCGAACGTTTTTCCACGGATCCTCCAAAAGTTGTTTAAGTCCCAAAGAAATTTTTTGTGAATCTCTGTCGATTTTAAGAACCACCGCGCTGACAATATCGCCTATGGAAACAATTTTAGACGGGTGCTTAATATGTTGAGTCCAAGACATTTCGGAAATGTGAATAAGTCCCTCGATTCCTTTCTCAAGTTCCATAAACGCACCATATTCGGTGATTGAAACGATTTTTCCGCTGACTTTAGATCCCTCGGGATATTTCTTTTCAATATCTTTCCAAGGATGTTCCTGCAACTGTTTAAGCCCAAGTGAAATTCTATCTTTATCTTCGTTGAAATCAAGAACCATTACGTCAATTTCCTGATGAATAGACAAAATATCTTTGGGATCTCCGATCCTGCCCCATGACATATCAGTAATGTGTAAAAGACCGTCAACTCCGCCCAAATCAATGAATACGCCGAAATCGGTAATATTTTTCACAACGCCTTTTCGAACTTGACCTTTTTCAATCGTCGAAATAACATTTTCACGAAGTTTATCGCGTTCTTCTTCAAGAATCGCACGGCGGGAAACAACGATATTTCTGCGTGTTTTATTAACTTTTATTACACGCAAGTCAAACGTATTGCCCAAAAGATTATCCAAATCAGGTATTTGACGCAAATCTATTTGAGAACCGGGTAAAAACGCGTCAACTCCAAATAAATCGACTGCAATTCCACCTTTAACTCTTTTCATAAGTTTACCTTGGATTATTTCTTTATTGTCATGCACTTCGTTAATTCTATCCCAAACGCGCAAGAAATCCGCACGCGATTTTGACAGTAACAAATTACCGTTGCTGTCTTCAAGTTTTTCTACAAAAACTTCGACATCGTCACCCGCTTTGAGTTCGTCCAAGTTTCGAAACTCATTTACCGAAACCAGCCCGTCGGATTTATATCCTATACCTACATAAACATCTTTGTTGGTTATTTGTAAAATTTTCCCTTTAACTATTTCTCCAGGGATAATATCGACAATTGAACCTATTTTCTCACCTTTTTCCTTGTAATTGCTTAATTTTTGTTCAATTTCGGCGGGTGTACGATACCCTTCTTCCTGAAAATCTTCTAAACTGACACTGTTTCCGGAAGCGTCAACACCGGTTAAAATACTCTTTTTCACAGCCATTCGGCTTTCTCCAATTGGTTAAGGTTAAACATATAATTAAAAACTTCTTTCTTTCGCATATTTAACAATCATTTCGGTTTGCTCTTCAAATTTTAAATTTGAAGTATCGATTTCAATCGCGTCTTCAGTTTTGCAAAGCGGAGAATTTTCGCGGGAAGAATCCTTTTTGTCACGGATTTCAATTTCTGAAATTAACTCCTCAACTGTTTTTTTTACACATAATTTTTCATAGTCCTTTTGCCGCCTTTTCGCTCTGTTTTCAACGTCCGCAATCATAAAAATTTTGAGTTCGGCATTTGGAAAAACAACGCTTCCCATATCACGCCCTTCGGCTACCGAATTTTTGCCGTTTGCGATATTGCGTTGAAGTTCCACAAGTAATTCGCGTACTATTTTTACCGCACAATAATCGGAAACGTTTTTGGTAACAGCATCGCTTCTTATTTCCTGTGAGACATCTTCACCGTCCATGACGACTTTTACATTCGGCACGACTCCGTCAAATTCAATTTTGGTGTTTCGTACCAATTTTTCCATTTTGGCATCATCGCGAAAATCAATATTTTCTCTTAACGCTTTAAGCGTAATCACACGATACATCGCACCGGTATCAAGATGTTGAAAACCTAACTTCTGCGCAACCGCTTTCGCCGTGCTGCTTTTACCGCTTCCGGCTGGTCCATCAATCGCTATTATCACAAATTCTCCAAAAAATTCGTGTGAAAAATACTATTTGGAGAGAATCGATTTCTATAATTATGCAGATTTTATTGTTTTTTACTTTAATTTGAAAAAATTATACAGAATTATGTCAAATAATTATACGTCTTCCCTGTCATACTTCTCGCCTCGACAACAATCAAATGCGTACCATTTGTAAAAATTTTCAGAAAATAGACCTCTTGCGAAATCAATAATTATTTTCATAATTGCATATCCCCGCTATTAAATTAAACCTTAGTTTAAATCTTTTTCTTCTGTTTCTGTATTTTTCAGATATTACCTTAAATC
>JAIRUI010000081.1 GCA_031254455.1 Chitinispirillales bacterium
ATTGAACACTATGCCGGATTTTACTGTGTTACAACTTCCACAATGTCTGCAATTCATAACTCACCTCACAAAAAAACAATACAAATATAATAAAAGGTATAATCAATTAGCAAGCCCTAAAAATAAAACCGCCCAAAAGCGGAAAAACTATTAACAAAACAATGTTGATTACCGCTAAACACAAATCTATAAACGGGTGACGCATAGTCAAAGTCAGGAGACGTAGTCTATTTATTTTTTTGTTATTATAGTTTTTGCAAAATACTTGTTAATTTGATCTCGTTTTATTGCATATGATTCACTTGGCAGCAAGTCTTCAAAAAATGGAATAGATGGGGTATAAATCCATTTGGCGCCTTGTTTTAAGGATTTTAAGATTGCCATAAAGGTTATAGCAAATTTATTTGCGATTTCTTCTCCGGCTATATGGTGATAGAGAAAATGGCTGCAGAATGATAAATTTGAAACAACAAGCCCCCATTTGTTTTCTCCGTAATCAAAGTCGAACCAATCTACTGACAGCAAACTTTTTTTGTTTGCAGCCCTGTCTATTCCACAGGCGTCTATACCGCGCTCATGAAAATATTTAACAAGTTTGCCGTCTTTTCCGCAACCTATATCTAATATCGGCGGATTCGCCGATTCAGACTCTAATCCCAATAAATTCACAAGAAACTCTGCAGAATATTCAGCGCAAACAAAATTTTTTGCCTTTGCATTTTTATTACGATTAATTTTAAAAATCGACGGATTGGTATTTGCGATTAGCCGCTTAATGCGTTGATAATGACGTTTTTCGATTTTCTCAACGGAATTTGACTCAACTGCAATTTCTGCAAGCAACGCAAAAAAAATATTATCTATCTGCCGCTCTGTAAATTGATTAAAATAAGTGTATTGATTTACATCAAAGAAAGATTTTAAAAATTTCCCGCGATAGTTTTTGCGTAATTCGTTTATATCCTCAGGCGTTAGAGTTTGAATGTCCCTTTTCAACGCCGGAATTATTTTAAGAACAGCCGGATGAAAATGCAAATCGCTTGCGGTACAAAAAATATTGTTTCCGCGTTGATGTTCAAACTGTTTGTTTATTGAATTATACAAATTTATATTATTTTGCATTGTAAAAATTCCGCAATACCTGTTATTTTACCAATACTTTTGACTTCATATATTTCATTTCAAGATCATAAAACAATTTCCTAAAAATACATTGTACCAGAAAACGACAAACCCGGTCTTATTCCGTCTTTACGGAATTGGCAGGCAATGTCAATAGACAGCAATTCATTTTTTATTTTTGCGTTTATTGTCGCGCCTACTGTCGCCAATATCCAATTTTCACCTGAATATTCCCAAGATTTTTTTGAACTCTTGCCGAATGTTCCAAAGAAATTTTTTACATCGTTGGGAGAGAAAATCGTTCCCGTTCTGAGAATTAAAACGTCTCGAAAAACGGGAATTTCAAATCCTGTGCGAAAAAACATATAATCGTAAAGATATTTTTCACATTCCAGAAACCACTCAATTTTCGCTTCCTTTTGTAAGATAGCCCCAACTGCAACAAACGCGGAGACAGGAAGTTTTACATTAATATTTTCATAATTGTCAAACGAAAATCC
This sequence comes from Chitinispirillales bacterium, assembly GCA_031254455.1. Taxonomy (NCBI): domain Bacteria; kingdom Pseudomonadati; phylum Fibrobacterota; class Chitinispirillia; order Chitinispirillales; species Chitinispirillales bacterium. The sequence continues at coordinate 1,623 of JAIRUI010000081.1, forward strand.
TGCGTTACGCAGCCCCGCAGAATAACGGAGCGCTTTATAATCGGAAAAAATTCCCAAATCCAACGCAAACGCACCGCAATAAATATTATCCCAATAAATCGTTCTTTTTGCAATTTGTTCGAAAACGAATTTAATGCGTATGCCCGAACTTAACCTTTCAAAAAAACGATACGAAGCCGCACAATCAACGGAAAGACTAAACGGCGCTATTTCTAAATTTAATTTGTCTCCGTTTTCATCAACGGCGTCCGTCGTACCGAATGAAATATAGAAAATTGAGGGAACGACAACCAAGCCGTTTTGCAAGACGATTACACCGGAAAGCGCCCCGGAATAAACGTCTAAAATTATTGGAGCAAAATCTATTTCGACGGCGTTGTTCTTAATTTCCGAAAGCATCGCCGGATTGCCGCGCATCGCTAAAACGTTTGCGCTTTCGCCGATTAAAGAAATATTTCCTATTCCCGCACTTCTGGCGGAAACCGGTAAATTCAAAAAATCAAATCCGGCGGCATCTTCACAAAAAGAGTTTTTAAGAAAAATTATTATTATAATAATAACTATGTTTTTTGTTTTTTGTTTTTTCATTGAAACGCTCCAAATTTACAAGAAAATAATAAATGCGAAGAGATGAAAATATGTTAAACGTCCCTTTACAAAAATACTGAAGTATAGATTATATTTTTGATTGCAATCAGGTTCTTTCCGATAGTAAGAAACAAAAAATATTATTTTCTTTCAAAAATCAAGGAGATTTATCGTGGAAAAACACTACTCGCCGCAGTCGGTTGAACAAAAAATTTATGAAGAATGGGAAAAAAACGGCTATTTCAAAGCCGATTGCAAGTCAAACAAAACCGCGTATTCAATAGTTATCCCTCCGCCGAACGTTACGGGGATTTTGCACATGGGGCACGCCTTGAATAATTCTATTCAGGACATTTTGACACGATATAAAAGAATGGACGGATATGAGGCGCTTTGGGTTCCCGGAACAGACCACGCCGGAATCGCAACACAAAACGTCGTCGAAAAGAAACTTTCGCAAGAAGGCGGCAGCCGCCATAAATTAGGACGCGAAAAATTTGTCGAAAAAGTTTGGGAATGGAAAGAGCGGTATCACGCGACGATAGTAAAACAGTTGCGCAAGCTAGGATGTTCATGCGACTGGTCTCGCGAAAGATTTACTATGGACGACGGCTTATCGAAAGCAGTCCGAAAAGTATTTGTGAAATTGTATGAAGACGGATTGGTTTATCGCGGAAAATATATTGTAAACTGGTGTCCCAGATGCAGAACGGCGCTTGCCGACGACGAGGTGGAACACCAAGACGACGAGGGAACTTTGTGGTATTTCAGGTATCCGTTTGCCGACAAAAGCGGATATATGGTTGTGGCTACGACCCGTCCCGAAACCATGCTTGGCGATTGCGCCGTAGCGGTAAATCCCAAAGACGAAAGATATAAGGATTTTGTCGGCAAAACGCTTTTGCTTCCGATAATGAATCGCGAAATCCCGCTTATTTGCGACGATTATGTTTCAAAGGACTTTGGAACCGGAGCGGTAAAGATTACTCCCGCCCACGACCCCAACGACTTTCAAATGGGACTTCGTCATGACTTGCAGCCGATAGCTGTGATGGACGAATCTGCAAAGATGTCCGGCGAAATTCCTGCCGAATACGTCGGATTGGACAGGTTTGAAGCGCGCAGGAAGATAGTAGAAAAGTTTGAAGAATTGGGACTGCTTGAAAAGATAGAAAAGCACGACCATGCGGTGGGGCATTGTTATCGTTGTGATACGATAATTGAGCCGCGATACTGCGACCAGTGGTTTGTTAAAATGAAACCGTTGGCGCAAAAATCGCTTGAAGTCGTACTTGAAAACCGGATAAAGTTTCATCCTGCCCGCTGGAAAAAAACATATATAAACTGGATGGAAAACATTCGCGACTGGTGTATTTCGCGTCAAATTTGGTGGGGACACAGAATCCCCGTCTGGTATTGTGAAGATTGCGGCGAAATTATCGTGAGTGAAGTTGATGCGCAGGAATGCCCGAAATGTAACAGTCGAAAACTGCAACAGGATTCGGATGTGCTTGACACGTGGTTTTCATCGTGGCTTTGGCCTTTCACTACTATGGGCTGGGACGGCGAGATGAAAAGCGACGATTTGAAGAAGTTTTTTCCGACTGATGTTTTATCGACTGCACCGGAGATACTGTTTTTCTGGGTGGCAAGAATGGTTATGGCGTCGTTGTATTTTACAAAAGAGATTCCGTTCTCGGATGTAATACTTCATGGAACCGTTCGCGACAAAACCGGAAAGAAAATGAGTAAATCACTTGGAAACACCATAGACCCGCTCGAAATAATCGACGCGCACGGAGCGGATTCACTTCGGTTTTCAATGATAATGAACACCGCAGAGGGGACAGATATATTTATCGGGAAAGATTCTTTTGACATCGGGCGTAATTTTGCCAATAAACTTTGGAACGCTTCGAGGTTTTTGATTTCAAACATTGAAAATCCTATAAGTTTTGAAGATTTGCCGTCGAAAAGCGAACTGAAAACCGAAGATAACTGGATAATAAGCCAACTTAACCGAACAATAGAAAATGTTCGCCGAACGCTTGACCAATATAAATTCAACGAAGCCTGCCATTTTCTTTATGATTTTATCTGGAAAGACTTTTGCGACTGGTATATTGAAGCGAAAAAGAGCGATTTTTATAATCCGAAGACCCCGAAAAACAAAGAAAACGCGTTGTATTGCGCTTCGTATGCACTTGTGATTTCGCTGAAACTTTTACATCCGTTTATGCCGTTTGTTACCGAAGAAATTTGGCGGCATTTGAAAAAAAAGGTCAAAACGCCGTTCATCGACAACGACTCAATTATGCTTTCAAGTTTCCCAAAACCGGATAATTCGCGGATTTTAGAGGATGTTGCCGACGATTTTGCGTTTTTGCAGGAAATAATAACCGGACTTCGTACGATAAGAAGTGAAAACAACGTCCCGCCGGAGAAGAAGGTAGAGGTTATAATAATTCCGTCCGACGAAAAGGCTCAAAAAACACTTCAATCGTTAGATTATTTGATAAAACTGTTTGTAAAGTCCGACAGTTTGACGATTTCGCAGTCCGCACAAAAGCCGACGCTTGCAGGACAAAGCGTAATAAATAAAAGCGAAATATATGTAGTCTTGGAAGGTTTGGCGGATGTTGACGCGGAAAAAGAAAAAATCGTTAAGGAAATCGCCCGTTTGCAGAATGCCGCAAAAGGTTTTGAAAGCCGTTTGAATAATAAGGAGTTTACGGACAAAGCGCCTCAAAACGTTGTCGAAAACGAGAAGGTGAAATACCGAAATGTTCTTGAAACGCTTGAGAAATTGAAAACGAATTTGGCGGCTTTGGGATAGAAGTGCATCAATTTCTTAATCTTTAATTAACGACATTATTATATAATTTCTTATATTCCAAAATTTTTGGGAAAATTTATTAAGGTTTTGGAAAAATGTCCTATTTTTCATCTTTTTCTTCTCAATTTTCGTGTCGGATTGGCATCATACTCTCGTTTCAACTTGTAAAGTTCTGTTCCTTGAGTAATCACGTCATCTCTGTGGTTAGTATAAAAACTCAACAACTCCGAAAATTTCGGATTATTATATTCTTTAGGGATAGAAGTAAATCGGTTATCGTGTATTATTTTTTTAAGTTCTTCCGTTTTCTTTTCGTTCAAATGTTTAAATGTTTTTTGCCAACACTGCCACCAAATATTGGTTGAAATAGGATAGTTTTTTTCATCTCCCAGCCACTCAAAGAAAAAACGATACAAAATAAATGTTTCGGGCATTTCTAAAATTTTAAAGAACTCGTCTTCGTTTTTACCAAACGCTTTTTCAAAAAATTCTTTCCCTTTATCTGCGTTTCCGCTTCCAACTTTCCCTTTGATTGCATTTAAAACTGCTTGTACCGCTCTAATATATTTCCTGTTCCAATGTTTGCCCAAATAATTACGATTAAATCGGTCTTTGCCTGTGATTGGGTGAAATTTCATTGGGAAAGAATAAATGTTTATATCTAATTCTTTGCACAAATCAATGTTAAGTTTTAATCTTTGATAAAAATCTTTCGGCTCATCTTTATTGTAATTGTAGAGAATGTAATTTGAAAAGTTTTTTATTCCAGCATTTGCACTTAAACGGATTGCGTTTTCATAATATTTTCTGTCATTCCAATCATCAAACGCTATTCTTAATGGTCGAATATTAATTTTCCCGAGTAAATGTGCTTTGTCTTCTTTAAAAAGTCGCGCGTCAACGCCCTGATTAAAATCTACATAACGTTGTTTAGGTCTTTTACGGAAATACTTCGTGTAAAGTGGAAAAATTTCAGATGCAACTTTCAATAAATTTTCTTTATTTGCCATGTGAATATCTAATAATTGATAGCTCTCCAATAAATTGTAAATTTTTTGTTCGATGTCTCCTTTTAAACGACTTAACAGTAATAGATTAAGATTAAATATTTTTTTTATGTAGGCCATATCATTTAGTCTTTTTTCTAAATTTCGCAATGCTATTTCATATTCATTTGGCTCTGTATATGTCGCATTTTTTCCAAAACCGCAATCAATAATTTCTTGGATTATTTCAGGAAATCGAGGCGATGCTAAAACATTGTTATCAAGCAATAAAAGATTGCGTTGTTCTCCGTATTTGATTTTTATTTCTTCAATTTTTTCTTTCATTGGAACATATTCGCAATATTCCGGTTCAAGTGTGGGCACGGCACAAAAGGAACATTTACGAATACAACCACGTGTCATATAGCCATAATAGGCGTTATTTTCGGGATATTTATACTCTATTTCATCTAAAATAGAGTAATCTAACGGCAACGTATCAACAATAATTTTATTGTTTTTGTCTAACATCCCAGGTTTGTTTAAAAGTCCTTTTATAGATTTTATTCCTGTTTCTTTTACAACATCTTCGTAAAGTAACGTTGCAGAAACCCCACCAACAAAAACGTCAGAATCGTTTTTGACAAGTGTTTTTGCAAAATTTATTGTTTCAACTGTTATCTTCCAATAAAAAGTGAATAATGTTGCTACATAAACACGGTCGAATAGTGGCTCTTTTTCGTACGCTTTTGATTGAAAATTCTTTTTTTGTTCTATTATTGCATTTTCTAAAAGTAATTGATATTTTGATTTTGAAAATGGGAATTCGTGATAATCAAGCGATTTCCCATTCTTCAAATATTGAGATATATTCTCATAACAAGCATTCCAATTTATTTTTTCATCAATATTATAAAGTTTTTCAATACATTTTTTTGTCAATAAATCGGTTACAAGCTCTTTTAAATCTCCTTTGAAAAAAGTAACTTTATCGCCGAGCATTCGGTGGTAAGTTGCGATTTTCATTAAACCAATGGGGGGATATTTATTTTTATAACTTGGCTCTATCAATAAGATATTTCTCATTTGTATTTTTCTTCGATTTTTGCAATCAAATTTTCAGCAAGGTCTTTCGTCAGAACGTTATTAATAATAGTAAAAATTTCACCCAAAAATTTTCTATCATTTTTGTTTAATTTTGAAAGTTTATCGGTTCGGAAAATGGGTTTGTCTTTTGTTTCACCTTCGGGTGTTTCAAGAGGAATGATTGTTGTTTCAATCTTTGAAGTCGCACGTTCAATTATTTTGTTGATATGTTTAGAAACGCTATCATTATTTGCTTTTAATTTATCTAAAGCAATTACTGCTTTTTCGGCTTTATCTTTTCTATCCTCTAACTTTTGCAATAATTCTTCTTTTTCTGCCCTGTTGATAAAACCTTCCTTTCCTTTCTTTTCAAAATCAGTTTTCAAATCATTATAACTGCTTATCTCTTTAACGGCAGTATTTACCTTTGAAGCACCATAACATAATTTGTAAATTTCAGTATAGAAAAAAGTTTTTAATTTATCTTCAAAATCATTACAAATAATATTTTCAGAAAAATAATCTCGTCTTGCGTTTGGATGTAATTCTTTGTGCAGTGCGTGTACTTCACCAAAGAAATAAAACTGAAAACGTTTATCTCTATGCAGTTTAACAAGAGTATCATCATTTCCAATTTGAATATTCGCTTTTCTTAATCTAAAACCACGAGCAAAATTAACTTGATTTAATGATTGATTTTTTTCTGTAATTCCGCACCAACCCCAAAATAAAAGTTCGCCCGCTTTATTGGTATCTTTAAAAAACAAAATATCAATTACTTCCCCTATTTTTTTCTTGCTGTCTTGGTCTCCCTCGTAGATATACCAATTATAACCTTTAAAAAGCGAATCGGTATTAACGAAAGTATTATACTCGTCAAGATTTATACCTTCCTTTTTCAATTCATCATAAATTTTTTCCGAAAAAAAAGATTTTTTGAATGGTAATGGTGCTACCATTGACAAGTATTGTCTAATATCTCTTACATCAAGCAACATATCATTTGTAACATCTTCTAAAATGACTTTAAAATAATGTTTATATACATTTTCAGATTCTTGCTTGACAAATGTAACTTTGTCAATTACTGCCGAAGCTTCTTCTTTATGAGAACGGTCAGCAATTATATTTTTGAGTTCTTTTGCATCCCAAGTCATTATTGATTTTACTGTTTCGCCTTGTGCTGAAGTTTCAAAAACGAGTTTGTCACAATAGCCCAACCCACCAAGTCTTCCGATACCACGAAACCCTTTATCTACCCCTTTTTGTTTTGTAGATTGTGCAATATTTTTCAGAATTTCAACAACATTGTCTTTCTCAATTCCTATTGCATCATCTTCAATTTCAATTCTTCTTTTTTTGGAATTAATTGTGATATAAATATTTCCGTCTGTAACTAACCCTATCTGACGTGCCTTGTCTATTGCATCGGCAGAATTTTGAACGTATTCGCGATATACAAAACGCGGGTCATCGTACATTGACGTAGTCAATGATTCAATAACATCTTTTCCTATAATTGTTCTTTCTGTTTTATCCATTTTTAAACTGCTTGTAAAGTGGTCTTGGAAATTTTATATTTAATGGCGAACGAAAAATCGGATTTTGCAAAATGTATTCTCCTTGTTTTAAACGAGTTAGCATTGTTTTGTAAGTAGAAGGCATATACGTGAAATCGGATTTTGAAATTTCAATCACATTTGTACGACCGTAAGCGTGTGTTGCACAATTTCCTTTTACTCGATCGTGAATATCACTTTTGAACTGTTCGGCAGCAAAAAGTATGATGCCTAAAGAACGCCCACGTTCCGTAATATCAAGTAATTGCCTTAAAATTGGCGAACTTTTGGGAACGTCTTTACTACCGTATTTGTTCAATTCGTCAATAAAAATGATAATTTTTGACGGAATTTCTGAATCGTCACGGTCAATTTGTCCGAGTTTTAAATCATAAATTGCCCGCATAACATCACCAAAAACAAAGCCTTGCGTTTCTTCATCCAATTTTGCTATATCAACCACAAAAACATCATTTTTTTGCATTCCATTTATTGCCTCTTGCAAACGAACTTCGTTGTTTTCTTTTTTCAAAGAATTCGAATAAAGTTCGGGGTTTCGTGTAAGCGTTTTGTTCAGAAGTCGATAGAATTTTCTCCAACTCAAAGCTGGAATTGTTTTGTCTTTTCCTGTATCACCTTTTTCTCTGTATTTTTTTATTTCTTCGTCTAAATCTGCCCAGCTTTCAATGCCGTTAAACGACAAATCGCCTGAAACAATGGTAATTACAATACTTTCCATTGTTTGTGTTGGATCATCAATGTTGGCAAAAAGTAAGTCTAAACTTTCTTTGTCATATTTAAAAAGATATTTGTATTGGAATGCTTTTTTGAGATTTCGCTGACTTTTCACATCTTTAATGTCAGAATACGTTGTTGATTTTATGTCTTTTGAATATGGATAAAAGTATTTTACATTTGAAAACGGTTTAATCTCTAACCCTAATTCTTCGTACATTTTTTTGTCAGTTTCGTCTAGTTCGTTATTTGGCTCGTCTATTGCCAACAAATCACGACCTTTCACGTTCAGAAATACAAATGCAACACTTTCGTCTTTGATTTCTTTCAAGTATTTTTCTTGAATATTTTTTAGCAAAAACATTGCATAAGAAGTTTTTGAAGCCAAGCCTGAAATTCCTGAAATATTGAGGTGTGCTCCTTCGGGGCCAATCAAAAAATGCGAATTAAAATGAACAGGAACTTTTATATTTTCTTCGTCTTCGTACATTTCAATAATGCCACACGGCAATGGATTTTTCACGTTTTTTAGCCCTAATGCTTGGGCAACATCGTCTTTATCTGCAAGCGTAACAACTGCGCCGTCTAAAACTGGCGTGTAAATGTTTTCGGTATTAGCAACAACCCGTGCCTTAACATAATTCATCCCAATGCGTTGAGAGTATCCTGTGGATTCCACTTCGCCAAAATCGCTCGAAATATAACCTGCCAAAAAACTTGCACCATCAGTTAAATGTTGTATTTCCTCAACAACTCCGAAAGTGTATGAATTATTCAAATGTTGCACCTTTATAACATCAAAAAGTTTGATTATTAAACTTTTGTCTGTCCAAAAGAAAAATTCATCTACCGTTGTCGGCACTTTTTCGGTTGCTATTATTTTTCCTATTTTCTTCATTAAAATATCCCTTTCTATATTTTAAAATATGTTTAGAAAATTTATATCGCTTAAATACTTGCTTTTTATATAACTTTCTGTCAAATATACAGGATACAAATGGTTAGCCCAACGGTTGTCTTTGCCGTAGCAAACAGGATTTCGTTCGTTGATAATGTTCGCGGTTATCAAGTCTATTTCTTGACTATCAAGTCCGTTTTCTATTTCTTCTTCTGCAATTAAAATCTTTTCCAGTTTCAAAACACCCGCAAACGGGCTTGACGAATATTTTTTCTCTCTAATTCTGACATACCATATTGTAAAATACACTTCGCCAACACGTTCGCTTTTGTATTTGTAAGCAGGTGTACGGTGGAAAAGTTCAAGTTCGGCAATTTTGTCGGCGTTGCTTTTGCCGTTTTTATCACGACAAAGTTCGGGATTGAACATTTTTGAAACTCCAACAACACTTTTATAGTGATTTTTGAATTTTATGAGTTCTTTGAAATCGCCTTTTCCCATTGGTGTGTATTGCAATGAGCCGTCTTTTATCAAATAATGGCTATCGTTGATTAGATTTTTGTTATAGAGATTTGCAACAATTTGTTTTTCGGTTTCAATCATTTCATCTTGAATGGTTGCTATTGCCAAAAGCTCGTATTTCGTGCCGTCTTCCTGTTTTTTTGAGTCGTAAGAAAGGATTTTCTCAATAGAAATATTGCGTTTTTTCAAATTTTCTAACTGATTGACTTTGCTTGTGAGCGAATTGAAAAACAAATCCGTATTACTGCCGCCATTTGGATTTGCATATTTCGGCAACGATAAAACGTTTTTGCCTACGAATTTTGAACATTTGAATTTATCCCCCCCCCCCCCCGTGACAGTGGAAATCGTTGACAACAAGCCACGCCAATTTGTCCCGCTATAATGGGATAGACGTTGCCATTAACTTCAATGTCATCAACTTTGTAGGTTTTTCGCGAACCGTCTAAAAAGAAATGAAACAGTGGTTCGCTGCTTATAGTTTTTTTTGCAGTTTCTTTAATGTTTTTTGTAACTTTCAAACTAATATCAGTTTCGCCATACGAGTTTTTAATCAATGAGAATTCATTGCCTTTATCTTCGTAGTCGAGAGTTGGCATTCGTATTTCATCGTCAGCACAATAACGAAATGACTGATAACACTTCCCGTTTGTTTCATTAGCTATAAACTCTAATACTTTATTTGTCACTTCGTTATCCAAACTATTTTTAATTATTTCTTACTGTCTCACATAAAATAATATTTTTCAAAATAATAAGTCAATAAATCGGCAAATCTGCAAGGGAATAATTATGATCTTTTTTAGACAACGGCGGAAGCGGTGTTTTACGAAAAACATGAAAACAAATTTCGCCGATTGTGCATATTGTATTTTATCAGATAACTTTTAATCAAACTTGACAATTGTACGTCAAGCGAAGTAAAAAACCGCCAATATGTCAGCGATAAGGTTTACATTAACGACAAACAATATTTTGACCGCGTACCGCCCAAAAGCGGCTCAAAAGCCGCAAAGGACGAACGCTGAATTATGAGGATATTCGGCATTATCAGAAGATTATTCGGGCGCTTATGGAAACGGAGGGGGTTATGGGGAAATGAATGATAAATTTTGACGAATACATAAGACAGGGTGAACCCTCACAGAAAGAGAAAGCCCAGATTTGGCAAACGGCTATCGGTTTGCAAGATGTTGACGGGTTAAAACCGTCTGAATACCTGCTCGAAACGGCAAAAGAAAATATTGAAAACAAAATTACGATAGATGAAGTTAAACGCCGCATTGACAGTTATTACAAGCAACAACGAAAAAAAGAGCGACCTGCCGACAATCGTACAGAAGAAGCGGATAAAGTCGCAATAAATATAACCGAAATTTTATCGGAAAAAACCTTTGTTTTCAGCCCTGCCGAATTGACAAGCATACACCGCCGTCTTTTCACAGGCGTAGAACCAATGCATGTAAAAATTGGTAAATACCGCGATTATAACATTACAAAATCGGAATGGGTTTTAGATGGGAAAACGGTATTTTATGCATCAGCCGACACGATTGCTGCAACGCTTGATTACGACTTCAAAGAAGAAAAAAACTTTCAATACAAAGGTTTGACAAAACGCGAGACGGTTGAACATATCGTAAAATTTATTTCAAGCATTTGGCAGATTCACGCGTTTGGCGAGGGAAATACACGAACTGTGGCTGTTTTTGCAATAAAATATTTGCGAACTTTCGGTTTTGAAGTTGAGAATGATATGTTTGCCGAACATTCTTGGTATTTCCGAAATGCGCTTGTTCGCGCAAATTACAACGATTGGACTCATAATATTCATGCTACACAAGAATTCTTAATGAAGTTCTTTGGGAATCTTTTACTTGGCGAAAATAACGAACTCAAAAACAGGTATATGAGAATTGATTGGGTAGAAAATGTCCCTGCAAACTTTCAAAATGGTGATGTAAATCAAGAAAAGTTGGGTGTAAATCAAGAAAAGTTGGGTGTAAAGTTGGGTGTAAATCAAATGAAAATTATTGAATTTATAAAAACTAATCCTAAAATTACTATTATTGAACTCTCAAAACAACTTCAAATATCAAACACCGCAATAGAAAAAAATCTTACCAAACTTAAATCACTCAATATTCTTGTCCGCAAAGGCGCCGACAAAAACGGCTTTTGGGAAATTAAATAACGATCGCTAACCACTAAAAAGAAAAGCAAGAAAATGAAAGATTGTTGTAGCAATCGTTCAAAATGTTGTAACTATTTTATGTTCAACGAAAAATACCGGAAATTACAGTTTGTTTCGACAAACTAACAAAAGCCGCCTCTATTTTGAGGCGGCTTTTTTCTATATACGGCAGACGAAACAAAGTTGCGGTTTCGTCTTTGTTGGGAAACGGCGGCAAATTTCACCGCGTTTCATTTTTGTCGGTATGTCGAAAGAAATTCTTTCAACCTTCCGATCGCTTCTTCAAGCACTTTGGTTTCAGCCAAAAATACTAATCTGAAATGGTCGGGAGCAATCCAATTAAACCCCGTTCCGTTAACCAAAAGAACCTTTTTTTCTATCAAAAAATCAAGTACAAACTGCTGATCGTTTGTTATGTTAAATTTTTTTGCATCAATTTTTGGAAACAAATACAAAGCGCCTTTCGCTTTCACACAGTCGATTCCTTCAATTTCGTTTAGAAATTTCGACGCCGTATCGTTTTGCTCGTAAAGCCGTCCGCCTTTGACGATGTGATTGCTCATCTGCGTATCGTTTTCCAAAGCCGATTTGCATGCAAATTGCGCCGGAACATTTGAGCAAAGCCGCATTGAAAGCAGTGTCGTAATTCCGTCCAAATAATCGTACATATGAGTTTTATCACCGCTCACGACAAGCCATCCGCCGCGAAATCCGCAAGCCAAATGCGTTTTTGAAATTCCGTTAAACGTAAAACAAGGATGCATTCCGGCAAATTCAGCTAATGAGTAATGAACCTCGTCGCCGTATAAAATTCTATCATAGATTTCGTCCGAAAAAATCAGCAAATTATATTTCTGAGCGATCGCGACAATTTCCTTAAGGATTTGCGGACTGTAATTTGCGCCGGTAGGATTGTTAGGATTTATTACCACGATTGCACGAGTTTTTTTTGTGACCTTCGCCTCAATATCGGCAATGTCGGGATGCCAGTCGTTTTCTTCCCTGCAAATGTAATGAACCGCCTTTGCGCCGCAAACATTTACAGCCGCCGTCCAAAGCGGATAATCCGGCGCAGGCAAAAGCATTTCATCGCCTTTGTTCAGCAACGCCTGCATACAGGAAGTAATAAGTTCGCTTGCCCCGTTCCCGATAAAAATATCATTGGGTGAAACGTTTTGCGCGCCTTTCTTTATGTGGTATTCCGCTATTTTCTCACGAACTTCCGCTACACCCTTTGAATGAGAATACGATTGTCCGCCTTCAAGTCCAAGCAAATTTTCACGCATCGCTTCAAGCAACGAGGAATCGACGTTAAAGCCGAAATTTCCCGGATTTCCGATATTAAGTTTAATAACCTGCTGCCCCTGCGATTCCAATTCGTAAGCCATGTCCAAAACAGGTCCTCTTATCGCATAACTTACCCCCGCCATTCTTTCGGAACGAGTTATCAACACCTTACACTCCTTTTAATTATCTTCAAGTTCCCCGTCAATTCCAATCGGTCGAAGAGATTGTTGTCCCGCCGATATCGCTTCAAAATCTTCTGTTTCTTCTATTTTGTCTTCAAAAAACATTGATTTCGCCAAAAAATCCCGTTCTTCAAGAGTTTCTTCTGCAAATCTTTCGCCTACATAGTTTTTATAATTATCTTTATCGTAATTGAAATTTTCGCCGCGTTTTTCAAGCATTTCCAATATGTTTATTTGAGGAATTTTTACGACATCCGTTAATTTTTCGACTCCGTTTTTACAACCGTAATTCAAATTTGTGGAAAAATCGCCGTTATTTCTATCTAAAAACTCAAATTTTTCAAACGAAAAGCCCTCTGTTTTTCCTTCAAAATTGCAAACGTTGTCTTTGACGGAAAAATTTTTGTTTTCGCCGAGGTTACAGTCGTAAAAAATATTTTTGGTGACGAACAGCGGCAAATTTTCCTCACAAATCACCGCCTTTGTAAGTTCTTTTCCGCTTGAAACGAAAGTGTTTTCGCAAATCAAAACCGAAAGGGATTTTCCTCCTTCTTTGCCTATCGCCGAAATCTTTGAATCAACAAATAAATTTCCGCCGATCGTTGCGTCTTCTTTGCAGATAACGGCGTTTCGACAATTTTCAAAACGATTTTCAAAAATTTCGTTTTCAAGTCCTGAAATATGGTTTATCGCGATTTCGTTTGAACGGAAAATGTTTCCGAAAATTCGCGTCGCATCGGTTTTCAGGTTTATCGCGTTTTTACAGTTTTTAAACAGATTGTCGCATATTTCATGGGCGCTGGACATAAACGAAATATCGTCGCCGCTGCCCGCGGCAACCGCCGTTATACAGTTTTCAAAATCGCATAACCTTACCGACATGTTTTTTGAGCAGGCGATTGAATCGTCTTCCAAATCGACGCTTTGCGAAACCATAACGGCTATGTGAGATTCGCAATTTTTCGGTGCGTTGAATTTACAGTTTTCAACAACGTTACCGTCACCGCCGCTTCCGCCGAAAAACACCGCGCATTCGGACGTTTCGCCGCACTCGTTGAAAACACAGTCCTTTATGCTGTTTCTATGAAATTCTCCCACCATCGAAATCGCGCTGCCCGACGTTTTTTCGAATGTAATTCCCTTTATTATAAAATCCTTTACCGAATAAAAATACCACTCCGAGCATGAAACAACCTTTTCGCCGTTTCGACAAAATGCGGTTATCGTAATCGGCGTTTCGGGTAAGCCGCACAAATCGCGGACAGTCAAATTTTCTTCATAAATTCCGGGAAAAAGAACTATTGTCGAACCGGCCGCCGCTTCGTTTATCGCCGTTTGTATCTTTGAATACGGAAAATCAAACGAGCCGTCGCCGCCGCTTACGGCGCAAGGATTTACCCAAATATTTTTTTGGGATAATTTATCAATCATTTTTTAATTCTTTTTTCTTGGGTTTTAGCATTTTTTCTATAACGTCCGGAGCAAGCCCCAAAAGTTTCATGCCTATATTGTCTTTTGGGTCAATCGGATGAACTTTCACATTGCTTTCGCCGACAATAGTTATCAGCGCTACGGGAATTATCTGAACGCCGCCGCCCGTAGTCGAAATCCCTTCTCTTTTTCCGCTTCCGCCGGCGGCAAATCCGCAGGAAATCTTTGAAACGGGAATCACCGTCGTCTTTCCGGAAACAAACGGCTCGCCGAAAACCGTTTCGCTTTTTGCAATGTGTTTTAATTCCGTTAAAAGCGAAGAAATCGTATCATTTACCGACATAGTTATTCCCCCTTGATTACATTTTTTTGACGGAAAAATACTATTTTTTCAAGTAAGAATGCTTTTTTAATAATATAAAAGACATATTGATTACGCTTTCGCTTGTTTTTTATCGCTTTTTAATTTGTCAAGCAGTCCGTCGGTTCACTGTTTTTGGAAGAACGTTTTACTCATTAATCAGCCAGCCGACAGTTTTGAATCTTGGATCTAAGTATTTTTTTACAATATCTTTCGTAGATTTAATTTCTGCGACTCTGTCTTTATATTCAAAAAGTCCGCGCCAATCGCCGAACTTTGCAAAAAACGCCAATTCGTCCGAAAACGCTTCCAAATTCTTAAACTTCTCCAAATTATGCAATTTAAGAGTATTTTTCACACGTAAAAGTTCTTCGGGTTTTGGCTCGTCTTTTGTAAGTTTTTCGATTTCTTCCAAAATTATATTCTCGACTTTTTCGTGCGAAACCCCTGATTTCAACGTTGCATAAACGCTGAATTTGCCGTTATGATGCCGCCAAAAATTCGCCGCGCCGACGTTAACGCATAATTTTTCCTGTTCCACAAGCCGTTTATATAAAATTCCGCTGCCGCCGGAAAGCATATTTTCAATTATTTCCAAAGCAAAAAGCGAAGGGTCCGGATAACCCTCCGTGTGAAACAAAATATCGATTCGCGGTTCGGCGTTTTTTTCTCGGACTATAAACCTTTTTTCTCCGATTGGTTTGGGTTCGCGTGTTTTAACTTCATCAATTTCTACCGCCGGATTTTCTATTTTCGCGAAATATTTATTCACAAGCGCCGATGCGGCTTTCGGTGTAATGTTTCCTGCCAAAACGATAAGCGCGTTATCCGGGCGATAATATTTTGCGATGTGATTTTTGAGAGCCGACGTCGAATAATTTTCTATATCGCTTGCCCAGCCAATCGTAGGGTTTCGATACGGATGAGCCGAATAAAACATCGCTTCCAAAATCATCAAATAATTATTGACCGGACGGTTTTCGTATCGCATTCTACGCTCTTCATAAACAACGTCCCGTTCGCTTACAAACTCCCGCAAAATTAGATTCTGCATTCTGTCCGCTTCAATATTTGCGAAAAGTTCTACTTTATTTGCGGGCAGACTCACGATATACGCCGTAATATCGTCGCTCGTCCAAGCGTTAAGTCCCGTCGCGCCGTTTTTTTCGTAAAGCGACCAAATTTCGTCTTTTATTATGTATTTTTTTTGTTCGATTTGCAGGTCGTTAAGCCTTTTTTTCAATTCCGAAATACGTTCTGAGTCCTGCGAAATTCCGCTTCTCAACAACGACAAAATCGCACCGTCAACGCTGTCAATCGCGTTCATAATCGGAATTTCCGCTTCATAATTAATCGTGCCGAGACGTTTTGTTCCTTTAAACATAAGATGTTCGTAAAAATGCGAAAGTCCGGTATTTGAATAACTTTCAAACATTGAGCCGGCAAAATAATACAATCTGCACGAAACCTCGGGAATAGTCGTATCGCTTATGACGAGTAATTTTAGTTTGTTGGGAAGAGTTTCTTCGTAAACGGGAATCGACGGCTCGGTATTTTTTGCAAAAATCGCAACCGTTATGACAAAAAGTAAAATGTAAATTTTTCTCAATTTCGACTCCTAAAGTAATTTTGTCGGGAAAATACGTTATTTACAGAGTTAATGAGATAAATATGCCTCTATAATATTAAATTGTTCTATTGTGATTTCCATAAAAGTAAAACAATTTATGCAAACTATAATTGTCAAAAAT
This sequence comes from Chitinispirillales bacterium, assembly GCA_031254455.1. Taxonomy (NCBI): domain Bacteria; kingdom Pseudomonadati; phylum Fibrobacterota; class Chitinispirillia; order Chitinispirillales; species Chitinispirillales bacterium. Next base: position 18,039 of record JAIRUI010000081.1, read on the forward strand.
TGTGCGAACAGCGTCTAAAAACCGGTTTGCAGAGCGCGATTAAGGCGATTGGTGAAAATTGTATGCGTTTGTCGCGCAACTTGAACAAAAGGAAGTAAGAATATGATATTTTTACTTCCTTTTTTATATTCGGCGCGACTACATAAATTTCTTATTTATCGTCGTACAAACCTTCTACAATAAACCGGGTAATTTTAATATTGACGGTTTTACCGTAATTCTCTGCGGCGCTGATTGTAAACCCTTCAATTTTAGAAATATCAAGGTCGTAGGTTCCGTCAACTCCATAAAGATCGTCAGCCCAATCCGGCTGTGTGAAATCTTTTTTGTTACCGGTTCCCCAACTTGACACTTCAAGATTTCTTTCAACGTTCGTTCCACTTTTCAACTTAGCCGAATAACTAATACCTT
>JAIRUI010000082.1 GCA_031254455.1 Chitinispirillales bacterium
CCAGATTTTTTCAATATGTCAATCGCGTTTGTTATTAAAATATTCGCTGCTTGTTGTTTTTTTAAATCTTTTATTGTTTCATTTGTGCTTCGTCTGTCTTTTGGATCTATAATATCATCGTTATTGTGTATTTGTGCGGGCTGAACCGTATTTGCCGTAATCTTGACGTTTTTCACTTCTCTGTCAATTTCTTCCTGAATTATCTTTTGCTGATATTGAGCCGCCGCCGTATCTTCGACAAAATCATATAAGGATTTTTTTGTTTCATAATAAACCAGGTTAAATAAAATCGGATCAATTAAACATTCTTCAAATAAATTAGGACTATATTCTATAGACATATTCAAATAAAAAAATCGAACCGTTATATTTATTACAAGCGGCTGTCCCATAGGTAAATATAAAGACATGGTTATATTTTGCGCTTCTGTAAAATCGTAATATTCGTTAAGCGATTTATCGGTTTCCACTCTTTGAACGGGCACGCCCAAACTCCCGAAAACGTTATTATTCGCCTGCAAAATAATAAAGGCGGTGAAAGCGTTCGTATAATCCGTTCCCCTGTCGGCGTTCAATAGAACGACGTTTAAATTATTGTTAGAGTCGTAATATACCGTAAACTGAGAAGACGGCGGGATAAAATCCAAATTCCAGATTCCGTCAATCGTATGTTGCGGCGTAAAATAATAATTTATGACGTTATTTGTGGATTTAGAAGCGAAAACACGCATCCCCACCAACGGATGTAATTTCGGTTGAGGGCGGGTGTAAGGATAATATTTCCTATATATATGATACGGATTAGGATTTTCGCGAGGCGATTGCGGATAATATGTTCTTTCATATTTCAAGACGATAAATTCGTTTGACGTAGTAGTGGAATAAACTGCGGTTAAGTCCTTGTCTTTCATATTGTTAAAATCCGTAATATCGTCAAAAGCTAACGAAGACGCTATTACGATAAGATTAACGTCGGCAACGTAATCGTTGTTTATATTTCTTATATCGTTCGTCCATTCGACTATCTCGTTGAACGAATATACGTAAGTTTTATTAAACGTAGTTTCACCTTCTATACTTCTTATAATCGGCATCGTCGAAATATTAAGAGGAAGCGGCGCACTGGTCGAAAGCGTATTAAATCGTCTTGATTGCATAACGGCGCGTCTTACGGCGTTATTAAGTATCATAACCCATTCGACATTATCGCGGATATAATCGCGCAAAGAAATAGGAAGCCGTTCTATTATTTGGTTGTAACTAAACATATTTTACCTCTATTTAAAGTCTTATACTAATATTTAACTCTTTCCCCCGAAATTCCAGTATGGTCGTATAACTCTTACAAAATATCCGCCTAAAGAATCGGCTGTCGCCCATTGTTCAAGCAAATCCAAAGTAAAACCCGGATAATCGTAAGTCTCACCGGAAACGAATTTTATTTGTAACATTCTTGAATCGACATCATATTCTATGTGTTCTATAACCGAACTCGGCGGAGTATGAGTGTTTATTTTTTCTATAAGATAAGCGGCTTTTGATCTGCGTTTGTCCGCTTTTGTCATATCAGAATTTTGTATCTGATTAAGTATATTGATGTTATTCTTACGTCCGCCAAAAAGCGCGACCGCGCCGCCCGCTTTGTCGTTATAAGAATAAGTCCCCTCAATTATTCTATTGTTGGCTTCAGGTCTGACGACACGATGGGTTCTTACTCCAGTTTCAATTCCCCCTACTCTATTTCTCATTACTCTTAAAATCGGAGATAACATATTTCCGCCTTTTTTATGTTTTTAATCAAATCTTGTCGTATATTTATATTTAGAGAGGTAGGTAATCTATGAAAAAAGAATTAAAAATTTATCTTATCGTTGCTTCTATAATCTTATTCGTGTTTGGGTGTTCCGTATCTATAGGAGGGTGTCCGGCTTGCGACGGGACAGGTTATTCAAAAAAAGACGGAGCTTCGATAATTTGTCCGGCTTGTAACGGAACGGGAAAAGCAAACAAACTTCCATAATTTAATATTTTTTCTTTGAGGGAATATTTATTTTAACACCCGCTTCAAAAGTTTTTCCGTCTTTGTTGAAATAAAACGGTTGCCTGTCATATAAATCTTTTACAGCATCGTTAAATTTAGCGTATTTATTTATATATTTCGTCCGCGCCGCTTCGTTTATCGCTTCCTTTGCCGTATTTAAGTAATTCTTTGTAAAATTTAATAATTCTTCGTTATCCATCCCATTACTCCTCTTCGTCTTTATTTTTAGACTTATGATAATTGTCGCTGAATCTGTCGATAGTCGTCGCACCCATAAACGCCACCAAAACCGGAATTAAAAACCCTGCGACCTGAATATACGCTTCTCTTTCCCAGACCACTATATAAGCGATAATCGAAATACAGCACACACAGATTATAAATCTTCTGGAATTTATCCATTTCATACTTTCCCTCCTTTTATAATATTTATAGACGGCTTGTAACCTTATCGCTTTGTCTGTCTCGCGTATAAGCCTTTTTGAATTTCGGAGCATAAGGCGAACTTATCGCCGGTACGGTAAAGTTTGACGTTACGAAAAACCTAAGCGCGCTTATCGGACACTCCCATTCGGGATCAAGCCTTGAAACCTTAGAAGTCACAAGCGAACTTATTTTTGTAGTTTTATATGAAAACCTTTCCATCGCCGTAATTAAGTTATTGCAGTTATCTTTAATGTGAAGATTCGGATAATATATTTCATCGTAATACAAAGCCTCGTGTATCGCTTCAAGTCCCTCATCCCAAAGCACAGAAAAAGTCGTATTTATATGCACGCCTGCGGCCGCATATTTTTCGCGTAAAGTTTCTTTTCCGTGAAGTTGCGTTCTTGGCTGAGCGATTTCTATTTTATCGGCGAATATCGAACTTAAATCTTTGAACTCTATATTATTTCTATGACACATGTTGTGCAATTCCTGCACTTGCTGGGTTATGTCCATTTGGTCTGTCGTTATTTGATTCCAGGGGCGATTGGGAAATTCGTCTATTACAAAAAATTGTCTGTCGGGATTGACGGCGATAAGCAGCCCGAAAAGGCTTTTCATTTCGTGCGGATCAAAAGAAATATAGTATTTGTATAAATTATAAGGTAATTCGTTAAATACGTGCTCCGAGCGTGAAAACGTCGTGAATATTCGTCCTGAAAGTTGTGCGAACTCTCCGTAAAGCCTCGCGTTTTTTTCCGCCGGATTGATTGCGACAAGCCTTTCTATCGCGTTTAATTGTTTTTGTGTGGCGTGCGGATTATCGTATATTGAACCTTTCATCCAGCAAACGTCGTTAAACCCTTCGTCTTTTCGACTTTCGTCATAATCAAGCAAATATGAAGCGCGGTTCGTTACCGGAGTAAAAAACAGAAACATTTTATTTGCGTTGTTTATTCCGGTAAGCCTCAACAAACATTCATGAAAAATCGCTTCTTTCATCGGTTCGTCCGAAAAAATCGCAAACAATCGCGGCCCCGCAAAAGCCGTTACGTCTTGCTCATGCGTCTTAAATAAGATATGCTGACCGTTTATAGTAATAGTCTTTTTATAATAGTTAATATCGGCTGTCGAATCCAAATCACGTAAAGTCGAATAGATAGCTCCGGACGGCTTAAAGTTGTCCGCCGTCCCGATTATCCAAAGATTCACTTCTTCGCCCGCTTCTTTTTTTCGGTCATATTCGTCAAATAAAGGAATATGAAAAGTCCTGAACTCTTTCGGATTACACATGTTTAAAATTATATTGCACATTAAATGCGTTTTTCCGAACGAATTTCCCGACGATATAAAAAACAACGTTTTATCGTCATATTCGTTTGTTATACCGTTTAATACGTTTGTTTGCGCCGGATGCGGAACCGTTTGAGTGAATTTCCAGTTTTTATGTATATAATCGTTTATAATCTGTTTATCCGTCATTTTGGGATTTTCGTATCGCATTCGCCAATTCCTCCGCCGTAAATAATCTTTTACTTTCTTCCTGATATTCCGCCGATTTGTGCAGGTATTTTAATTTTGTATTTTGCATTGAAAGCCATGTTTTCCAATCTGCACTAACCTTACACATTTCCTGAGCCGTTTCTATTTCCATTATAAGCGTTTCAAGCGGATATTTTTCGGCAATAGATAAATCGGATTGAAATATCTCGGATACTGTTTTCGCCGATTTGAGCGCGTCAAACAGAACAATATTTTTATTAGCCTGAAATTCTTTTAAGGCTTCATCGTGATTTTCATCGTTTATTTTATCGTTTTTCTTTTTCATATCTTTTACCATATAAATATTTATATAAATTCATTTTTGGGACATTTTTGGGACATTTTTGGGACATTTGGCATGCAGATAGAGAATAATACGAAACTTATAAAGCCGTCGAAAGCGGCGGCTGTTTTGGGCGTAAGCGCAAGAACCGTTCGGCGTTGGTCAAACAGCGGTATTTTGGATTGCGTTCGTAAAAACGACGCGAGAAAAACTCGTATGATAACGTTAAAAAGCGTGCTTTTGGCAAAATTGACGTCGGGGAAGGAAATAGAAAAAGGATATTGCGAATCTCTAAATTACTTACTAAATATATTATAAGGAGAAATAAATATGCGAAACAAATTAAAAACGGTAAACTACACAGATAAAGAATATAATGACAAAAATTTAGAATTGTGGGATAACGCTTCTACTCTTTTATGGTATAATTTCGGAGAGGAAATAAGACAACGCCGTTCGTTTTGGGAAAAAGATTTAAACAATCGCGCAAGAAATAGAGAAGTCTGTCAAGGAAAAATACTTGAAGAAAAGTGGGTAAGAAGTTTCAAAGACTTAGGAATTTCGACCGTGCAACGAAATCTCACTTCCACATGGATACAAAATTTAACGGACAATATAAACCGCGCGGCTTTTCACGGACATGTAAAAACGATTTTGAATCAGGAAAACGCGGTCGAAGCGGCGACGCTTGATTTATTGCTTAAGGGATTAAAAAACGATATAAGCTACGATTATTACAGGCGGGAATTGGTAAAGGTAGGACTTTCTGAAGGGTTTTTCCCGTTTTTGAAAGTGGATATCGTAGATACCGATATTTCAAACGGACGGATAAAACTTAATCTTTATCAGCCGGACGCGGTTTTGCCGTCGCAGAAACGTTATATTTCGTGCGACGACGTGGACGACATAATTTTAATAGACATAATTAAAAACAACGACTTATACGTAATGTTTGACGATAAAAAAGAAATCATAGACGATTATATGAGTATGTGGGACAACAATTATATAAATTCGGTTACAAAGCGTCAGATAATGATTTCGCGCGAAGAATTAAACAAACGCTTCGATTATCTTAAAACGTCTCCTATCGGCTCAAATTTGTCAAACAGAGATTACACGGCGTTATTTACATGGCTTAGAAAAGAGGTCGCGGACGTAAACGCCTTAATAGATTTGACTTCAAACAACGAAATTATTTTGACGCCCGAATGGACACAAGAGGATATAGACGATTTCAAAACGTTTAATCCGACTTACGAATTGGTAAAAAGAACGCGTTACGTCGTTTGGGAAACTATTATGACGGACAGAGGAATTATTTTAAGAAATAGAATGCATCCTATACAAATACCTACGACTCAGAGAGACGTAACCTTGCCGGGCGTTTGTTACGTTCCGCAATTTGTGGGAAATAAGCCGGAATGTTTTACAGACATAGTCAAAGAAGATTTGAATTTTAAAGCGATAACCGACACGCTGGGACAGGAACAAATTTTTATGTCCGGCGGAAAAACGCTTTTTGCGGAGCAAGGCGCGTTTGACGACACGACAAATAATAATACTTTAAGACAGCAGTTAACAAGCCGTATGGGAATAGTCACCTTGACCGAAGGAAGCATAAATCGTTATAAAATGGAAGAACAAAAACCGAACGAAAGCATGCTTAGATACGGAGACGAAACTTATAATCGAATAATGGAATATGCGGGAATCACTCAGGAAATTCAAGGCAAAATGCAGGCGGCGCAAAGCAATTACAGGGCGGCGATGGCGATACGTCAAAGTTTATCTTCAAAAAGTTCATACGTGCAAAGTTTGAACGTTATAGACGTAAAACTTACAAACATACTTCTTTATTTGTTTTGTATGACTACTACGGACGAAGAAGTTTATATATTGACGGACGACAGGACAAATACCGAAAAAGAGGTCGAAGTAAATAAAATAGAGCGGGACAAAGCGGGACGTATTATCAGGACGCGGGATAATTTAAGATTAGGAAAGTTTAAGTATTACGTGACTCAACAAAGCAGTTCTTCTCTTGACGACGATATAAACGAAGAAGCGGCGAATGAATTCTGGATAAATAACGGTTCGACTCTTTTGAATATGTTCCAAGAAAACCCCGAACTTGTCGCGATGTTTTTAAAAGGGAAATCGAATCCTCAATTAAAAATGGAAGGCGAAATGCTTGAAATTCAAATAGAGGCGCAAAAAAATCAGCAGGCGCAACAGGCGCAAATTCCGGGCGCGGCGCAAGAGGGGATGCAGGGACTGCAAGACGCGATTCCGCAAGGACAAATTCCCCAGGTAAATTCCGAGGGGGATAACGAAGACATCGCGGACGAATCTCAAGAAAACTCAATAAATAGTAATATAGAGCCTCAAAGTCCAAACATGTATGACGATTATATAAATAAAGAATTTGGCTTGAATCAAAAAATGATAGGAGAATAAATTATGCCGATGGGAGCTACTTTTAATAACGGTTTCGCAAACTCGGGACCTACTATGATGGGGAGTCAACAAGCCGCCGCGCAAAAAATTAAAGCAAACACGCCGCAAACTTTGCCGACGCAGGCGAATAATAAAAATCCGGGTTTATTTCAGAACGATAATAAAAACCCAAAACAGGATATAAAAAGTCCGGTCGCCGATACTATACAAAACGCAAAACCGAATCTAAAAAAAACACAGGCTCAGCAGACGGCGGCTTTTAATACGTCCGCTTCCTCTCAACAGGAAGCGTTAAATCGAAATATGGCGAATTTCGGCGCGTCTATGTCGGCGAACGCAAAAGACAAATACGCTTCTCAGGATTATGTAAATCAAACTATGGGGGCTCAACAGAATCAATTGAGAGACCAGCAATTACAGGCTTATCAGGAAATGCTTATGCAACAGGGACAGCAGGAATTAGACCTTGACAAATGGTTAAACGACGCTAAAAATGACGAATGGAATTATGTTCGTCAAATGTTTACAGACGCGGTTGAATCGGGAAACTGGGGCGCGGTTCAGGGACTTTTGGAAAATTACGGACATATACTTGGAGGAATGGACGGGGGAAAACTGTATTTAAACAGTCTGCTTGAAGAAATGGGAAGCGATTATCAAATAATTACCGATAAAATCCAAGAAGCGGAAAGCTCGTTCGATCCCAATTTGAGAAACGAAGAATATTTAAACGGTCTTTATTCGGAGCAAGACAGGCTTGAAGGTTTAATTTACGATTTGTCGAATAAAATATCTACCGGAGAATATGGAGAAAATCCTTACACTTGGGAATATGACAGGCTTGAAAAAATGAGTCCCGACGAATTTTGGAACGATCCGAAAGGCAAAGCTTTAACTAAAGCCGCGATATCAAACTATGACGATTTTATATCAAGCGGCAATCCTTACGGGAATGCGCTTGTAAACGGTATATTGTCAACCGTCAAAATGAATAACGCGGACGGACGGCCGACGGATAAAAACGTGGATAGAGCCGATATAGGTCATTTAATAGCGTTGGAAGCGAACGGGATTATTCCGGCCGGAACTTGTGCGGAAATCGGACAATTGGCGGGTTATTTAAACAATTTGGACGCGGCCGGAGTTTATCAGAAGGTAACGGCGGCGGACGGTTCGGTGCAGGAATCTACGGGAACGGATAAAGAATCAATTTTAAGCGACGCGACATTTCAGGAGTTAGCGAGAAAATACGGTCTGGGAGATATTATAGATAAATATGAAGAAGATGTGATGGCGAAGCAAGAGAAGGAGCAAGAGAGGATTGAGCAAGAGAAGATTGAGCAAGAGAAGATGAAACCCGAAAATTTAGCCAATAAAGATATTGTTTTGACAAATGACGATAAAGAAGTTAGTATAACCTACGGAGCGTTTGATTACGCCTACCAAGCGTTTAAAGATTTTAACCCAAGTATGTGGTCAGGCAACAAACGCAAAGACCAAGCGGCGCGCAACAGTATAGTAAACGCCGGAGAAGATTTTGCGCGGATTCTAAACAATAACGATTGGATACTTGATTTATTAGGATGGGACAAGCCCGCAAAAGAGGGACAGTTTACGACGGGCGGCATGAGTGATAATAAGGAAAACCGCGATACCGGCATTAGTAACCTGAAAAAGAAAATTAAAGAAGTAAACGAATTATTAAGCAAATTCACATACACAACCGGATTTTATTATGAGAATATGTAATTAGCTAAAATCAATTTTTTCACGCCGCACGTTCCGGTTTAATTTTTTCGATTATTTCGTTCGCCGATTCAAAACCCGCTTGAATTACTTTTATATTCGTAACCCCGTCGTAATAACCGGCCAAATGCAATATATTATAAACGGTATGCAGATTAGATAAAAGTTTCTTATCTAATTCGGTTATATTCGACATGTAATATTCTATAGATTTACGTTGTTTTTTGTTAGGTTTGGGGATTCCTTTTAGCGTAAGCCATGCGTCAAGGGCAAGCAAAACGCCGCTGTATGCGACGCCGCAGGCGGTGCGTACGTACTTCTTATCGCTGTAATATCTATCGTCTTTTTTAGATTTTTGTAAAGCCTCGTTTGCGTTATTCATGTAACGTACGGCTTCTTCATATTCTTTAATTAAAAAGATATTTTGCTCATGAATTGTCATTTTGAACCTCCCGAGTTCATATATAATATACCATATTTTTACTTAAATGTCAATAAATATTATTAAACCGTAACTTTTCCTAATTTTACGTAACATGTTAAGGTATAATATTCAATTTTTTCAACAACTCTCTTGTAGTTTTAGTCGTTTTCGCATCATACCATTGATTGTTGATTTTCACTTTTTTTATTTCTGTTAGAAACAAAAGCAAATCCATAGGAGAATATTTTTTGTTTAGATCATGTTTTTTGACCAAATTTAAAATCACGTAATACCATTTAAGTGCAATTAGATTAATAAACATCCATCCTTCAAGCGCCATTTCGTTTTGCATGTATGTTCTGTCGGCTTCTACAATATTTTTCAACGCATCTATCATTGTTTCTACTTCACCACGCGTTTTATAGTCGGTAAAAACTTCGGCTGCCTTTTTCCCCGTATTTTCTATTAGTGCGATTGTACCTAATTGATACTGCTTGTCGTGAAATTTATCAATACAATAGTCCAATGCGTCGTTGTTTATTCTTTTCAGATAATCACGTTGCTCACGGGTGCGCAGTTCATCATCCAAGAATACGGTTATACTCTTTTTTTCATCAACAAAAACAGAATAATGCCATATAATACGTTCTTCATGTTCAAAATATCCGTCCAAAAGGCGCTTATCACCGGTTTTTAATTTTTCATAATCTATCAAAGAGTTATTTCTATGCAAAGGAATGATAAATTTTAATTCGCTGTCTTCAAGCGCTTTAATATTACTGTTTGAGGCAAAACCCCTGTCCATTACAATAACGGCATCTTTTACACCACTCTCTTTCAAACACAATTTGAATGCGCTGACATCCTTGATGTTACCAGGCAGAAGTCTGTAATAAACCGGTGATTGACTTTTTACCGAGAAAATGCACATCAAATTTATCATGTCGTCATATGTCCCAAATTTGCTTTTACTGAATTTGGGAAGTTCCATCTCTTCGGAATAACTGAAAATATCAGTTCCATCAAACAATATGCAGTCATCGGATACATTGAACGAACGGCAAAAATCTACTATCTTTTGACGATCTTCGCCCAATTCCCTTAGAAAATAGCTCAAAGATTTGGCGGATAAATTAACATCTGAGTAAAGTTCGGACAAATAACTCATTGAATGATGATAAGCGATATTTTTCAACGCAGAACGATGAACCAGCCGTCCATATGCCAAACAAACAATACGTTGCCACGAATCAGGAAAATATTTCTTTAAAGCATTTACTGTATCACCGAACAAAGCGTTTATTGCTGATGTTATTCCATATTCTTTAACTTGAACGCTTTCTACGCGTAGTTGCTGCTTGCGTAAACGTTCCTTGTCCGACTCAATAAATCCATCAGATTCGGTTATTTTGCCCAAAAGTTTGCCGGTAATCTTTACAGTCCGCTTCTTCTGCGGATTCCATTTACTGCTTACTTCGTAAAGATAATAATTGCCACTTATAAGGCGTAATTCCGTTCCTTTACGTTTTTGGGCTAATGCCCATTGCGGATGTGGTGATGTCTTTTTCATGCATGTAATATAATATATGCCGTAATTACGTAACAAGGAAATTTGCATTTTTTGAAAAAAATCAACTTATTAGCGGATTTTTTCAAAATGTTACGTAAAACATGGAAAAGTTACGGGTTAAATTCAAGTTCTTTAACGTTATGTAACCTTTTAGTCATTACTACTACCTCATAAACGAATGTATGACATTCGTTTAGTATTTTTAAGTTAATGTTCCGTCACTTTCATTCGTGACGTTATTCCAGCCAAAGGAAAAAATTTATCTTCTTGTTTAGATGATTTTGCATCCGATGAAATTTGTTGAAATTTTTGCGGCAATCGTTCACTTGGTTGACTATCGTCTAATTTTTTTTGGTTTATCGCTGGCATCTTTTTATGCCTCTTCCGTTAAAAGTGTTTATAATCCTCTATATAACACATTTTTAAGACCTGCAACCATGTTCATTATTCTGGATAATATTAAATATAAGACAAGAACGTTTATTTTTCAGAAAAAAAGCATTTTTATACAAATTTAGATGATAAAACATTTACAGGAGTTATAAGATGGCTGTTGCACAATATGATATTTTGAACCAAGCCCCATTAAGTTTTTTTGTTCAGATTTGACAATAACGCCCAATAATTTTCAAGAAAATAAAAGATTCGAGACTTTTTATTTGTTTTCACTATTATCCGAAAAGTATATTTTTTGAATATTCAAAAGGAAGTGTAATGGAACAGAATGCGGCGGAACTCAAAAACGTAACGAAAATATTTAACGAAGCGCTTGAAGAAAAAGCAAAAATCGCTGTAAACGATTTGTCGTTTTCGGTTAAAAGCGGCGTAATTACCGGATTTATCGGTCCAAACGGCGCAGGGAAAACCACGTCGATAAAGATGATTCTGGGGCTCGTAAAACCTACAAAAGGCGGCGTATCGCTTATGGGAATCCCGTCAAACGCCCCAAGAGCTCGTCAAAATGTGTCGTTTGTTTCCGAACAACCGTATTTTTACGAACATTTGACAGCCTATGAAACGCTGAAATTTATCTGCGACCTCAAACGCGTTCCCAAAAACTGTATCGACAAGGAGATTTTGCGGGTTTTGGAAATCGTCGAAATGTGGCAAAACGCAAAACGTCGAGTAAAATCATTTTCGAAAGGAATGCAACAGCGGCTAAATATGGCGCAGGCGCTTATAGGAAATCCGAAATTGATAATTATGGACGAGCCGATGAGCGGGATGGATCCTCTTGGACGGCGGCTTTTTAGAGATATTTTCAAAACCCTTTCGGATCAAGGAACTACGATATTTTTTTCTACGCATATAGTTGAGGATATAGAAGCGCTTTGCGATGAAATTATCGTTTTGTCGGACGGGAAATTACATCTACAGGGTTCGGTGGACGATCTGGTAAATTCAACGACGTTAGGAGTCGAATACAGATTTGAGAATTTAAACGCAAACGTTCTTGATTTTTTACAAAAATCGGTAAAAAACGCAAATATTTCAGATAAAAAAGAAAATTTCTACTCGTTTATTTTGAAAGACAAGGACGATTTACAAAATTTCAATTTGTCGATTTGCCAAAACAAAATAATGCCGTCTTCAATTGTGCCGATACGCAGTTCTCTTGAAGAGATTTTATATTCGAGTCACACAAAAGGAGAAAAATAATGGACATAATTTTTACTATAGCAAGTAATACTTTTCGCGAAACAATCCGCAACAAAGTACTTTACAATATTCTGCTTTTTGTAGGAATAATTATAACTTTATCGGTAAGTTTCGGCGAATGGTCTGTTTTTGCCAGAGTACAAGTTATGAACGATTTCGGTCTTGCCGCGATGTCTTTAAGCGGGTTACTTTTGGCGGTTTTCATAGGAAGTTCGCTTTTGGGGAAAGAAATCGGCGGAAAAACAATTTATTTGACGGCGACCAAGCCCATAAATCGCGGATATATAATTGTCGGAAAATTTTTGGGAGTTTATTTGACGCTTTTTTTGAATTTTTTAATTATGTCGGCGATTTTTGCGATTTCGCTTGCGGTTTCCGGCGGTGAAATTACCGCTATGCACACAAAAGCGTTAACTTTGCTGATAGTTGAATTGGGAATAATTTTGTCGTTTTCACTGCTTTTTTCGGTACTTTCATCGCCTACGCTCGCGGCGATTTTTACTATAGGATTTTACATAATCGGACATTTTAACGATTTGGTCGGTCTTGCCGATTTGGAAAATAGAGCGTGGCTTGTTCCGTTTCTAAAAGCGTTTAATTTAATTATGCCGAATCTTGAGTATTTCAATATTCGGGCGGCGGTTGTTCAGGAAAATTCCATTGGTTTGGCTTACGTAGTTTTTGCGGTAATTTACGGAATTTTATATATAGCGATTGCAACAATTTTAGCGTCGGTGGCGTTTGAGAAAAAGGATTTGTCTTGAGAATAATTACAATTATTGTAATTATTGCGATTTTATGGGTTGGAATATATTTGTCGTCTATTCCGCTCTCCGCCGAGAAATCAAAGGATTTTTGGGTAAAAGAACGGGCGACGGCTGTGATAAGTTCTCCCGAGATAATTCCTTATTTACTTGGGTTTGAAACGGTTTTCGCCGATTATTTGTGGATAAAAACCATTCTTTATACCGGAGAAAATATGACAGGCGATAACAACGGCGAATGGCTTAGATCTATGATAGAAGCTGTAAACATGCTAAATCCGCCGTTTTATCCGTCATACGAATTTGCGGCGCTTATGCTTCCGAACATAACAGACGACTGGGAAGCGTCGCGCTTGATTTTGGAAAACGGGATTCCACACGTGAGCGGTTCAAAAGAACGTTTTATGTATTTTTATTTAGGCTGGATTTATTACACGCGTTATCGAGATTACGAGCGGGCTGCGGACTTATTTGCGTATTCGGCGAAATATTCACAATCGCCGGCGCATTGGGCTAGATTATCGGCGACCGCGTTGAGTAACGCCGGAAAAACACGGCAGGCGATAGAATTTTTGCAAGACTTGTATGAATCGTCGGATGACCCGCAGGTAAGAAAGAAATTACTTGAAAAAATAAATTTGCTTTACGAAGAAAATAGAAACGGCTTGTCGTTTCAAAAGTCAAACGATTTTTTACAGGAAGATAAGTGAAATGAATTACAGAAATTTGACCGGAGAAGAGATAAACATTCTTGAAAATCAGGGGTGTTTTTGTGAGAATTGGCAAGACGTGGAAGTTGTACAAAATTTTAGTGCAAGATTTTGCCGAAACGTACATTTTTCTGGAAAAGTAAAAATTGGCGAAACAGATAAAAAAGTACAGGTTTCATCAGTTGAAAAACAATGCGGAATTTATAATGCTTACATCCATAATTGTACAATAGGGGACAGGGTTTATATTTCAAATATCGGTACGCACATCGCCAACTATGAAATCGGCGACGATACCGTTATAGAGAATACCGGCACGATTGAAATTCGCGAAAAAACTTCTTTCGGAAATGGAACAAGAGTTTCGGTACTCAATGAAACAGGAGGACGCAGTATTCCGATTTTTACGGGAATGTCAGCTCAATTCGCGTATTTTTTGACTTTTTATCGGCATAATAAAAATTTAATTTGCAAATTGGAAGAAATCGCCGAAAACGTAAAAAAATTGATTGAAAGCGATACCGGAAAAATTGGTCGCGGTGTTAAAATTTTAAATTCCGGAACGATTACCGATTGTAATATCGGTGACGCAACGCAAATTTTGAATTCCGCACGGCTTCACAACGGAAATATCGCAAGCAGCTTTTCGGCTCCGATTCGCATCGGAACGGGCGTAATCGCCGATCACTTTTTGATTCACGAAGGTTCGTCTCTTTTGGATAGAACTACTATTTCACATTGTTTTATTGGAGAAGGTTGTGACTTATCGCGCGAATTTTCTGCGGAACATTCTTTGTTTTTTGCCAATTTCGTCGGGCATCACGGTGAAGCATCCTCAATTTTTGCCGGTCCGTACACCGTTACATACCATAAATCGTCGCTTTTGATTTCCGGATATTTTTTGTTCAGCAACGCGGGAAGCGGTTCTAATCAGAGCAATCATTTGTACAAAATGGGTCCGGTTCACCAAGGGATATTTGAAAGAGGTACAAAAACTTCGTCAAATTCTTATATTTTATATCCTGCGAGAATAGGACCTTTTACGCTAGTTTTAGGGAGGCATGTCAGCCATTGCGACACGAAAAATATGCCGTATTCTTATTTGGTTGAGCAATCGGGCTACAGCGTTTTGATCCCTGGAACGAATATAATGAAAATGGGAACAATTCGTGATGCGGACAAATGGAAAATACGAGATAAGCGAAAAGGGAAAGCGCTTGACCTTATAAATTACAATTTACTTAATCCGTTTTCGGTTTCAAAAATGATTGAAGGAAAAAGAATTTTGTACAATATGAAAATAAGTAATTCAAAGGAATTTCTAAACGGATTTAACGGACAAATTTACAAATTTAACGGAACTATAATTCCGCAAGACGCGCTTGTAAACGGAATTCACTATTACAGTTTGGGAATCGTAAAGTATTTGGGAAACGTTTTTGTGAACAAATTGCTTAAATGTCAAATAAACAGCGCTAACGATTTGCAAAAAATTTTGTCTCCACAAAAAATCATCGAAGCCGCTGTTTGGTTTGATATTGCCGGCTGCATAATTCCAAAAAATTTTGCCGATGAATTTAGTAGGAATATTGAAAGCGGCAAAATAAATTCGGTTGAAAAATTTGATTCGGCTTTCAAAGAAATGCATAGTAAATATGACGATATTTCGTGGGAATGGTGCGTTTCTGAGATTGGAAAATATTACGAAAAACAGATGAAAAATATGACAAAAAATGATTTTCTCGTATTTCTGGACGAGTGGTTTATGGCGATAAAAGAATTGGACAAATGTTTTATAGACGATGCAAAAAAAGAGTATTCTGAAACGATGAAAATCGGTTTTGGTATTGATGGAAGCGAAAAAACGGCTGACGGTGATTTTGAAGAAGTTCGCGGAGAGTTTGACAAAAACGAATTTGTGAGAAAAATAGGCGTACATTTGGAAAAAAAGAGAGCGCTTTACGAAAAAGCGAAAGAAATCATTAAGACTTTTCTAAATTGAAAATTTTTTATGCCATTTCTCAAAAATTTCATAAGAATCGTCTCCGTAACGTTTTACATCGTGTATGACTTCTTCGATGGTTTTGGGGATAGTTAAGGTTTTAGGGCGTTTGGAGAAAAATAAATCGGCATAAGAAATTATTTCTTCTTCAAGCGTTGCTGGAATCATATCTATTGGAGGCAGCGGCAGTTTGTTCTTTATAATATGATTTGCGGAAATTCCAACCCCTATATGAGTCTGCGCGACAGATGCTTCGCGAATATATCCGTGTTCTTCAAGCAGTTTTTTCCCAAGAATTCCGTGTTGAATATAAGGCGCAGAGCCTTTGCAGTGGATTTTCGGTACGTTTGTCATTAAAATTGCTATGTCGTGCAAAAGCGAAGCGCGATGAACAAAATCGACATCGGCTTTTTGTTCCTTGGCGATTTTTACGGCTAAATCTGCAACGCTTTTTATATGCGGAATTAAAAAAAACAAAATTTCTTTATCGTTTTTGTAAATTTCGTCTATAAAGTCAAAAATTTCTTTGTCACTCAATTTATCCTCTTTTCGATGATATCGTATCCATTTTTCGACTGAACAAATTCCAATCGGTTTTTTATGTTTTTTATTACATCTTCTTCATGATGACTTACAAAAAGTACGCTCGTTGTGTTTGACGACGCAAGAATTTCTACCAGATTCAATACCAATTCTCGATTAAACGGGTCAAGACCAAAGCACGGTTCGTCTAAAATCAAAATAGGCGGATGTTTCACCATGGCGCGCAAAATTAAAAGTAAGCGCTGCTCACCGTAAGATAAATTTGCAAAAGATTCTTTTGCCGCGTTTTTCATTGCCGCAAGTTCTAACCAGCGATTTGCCGCGTGAATTTCACTTAAACTCGGTTTTTTGTAAATTCCTATCGTATCGTGAAATCCTGAAATTATTACGTTCAACGCCGAAATCGAAACCCTATAATCTCTGTGAAAAAGTGTAGAGACTATTCCGACATTTTTTTTAATTTCCCAAATTGTCTCGCCTTGTCCGCGTTTTTTGCCGAAAAGTTCGATATCGTTAGCAAACGATTGTGGGTTATCGCCGCTAATAATTGAAAGCAAAGTGGATTTTCCACAGCCGTTCGGACCGAAAATGTACCAATGTTCGCCTCTTTTCAACGTCCAATTCAGGTTATCAAGTACTATTTTTTCACCATATTTTATGCATACATTTTTCAAAACAGCGTAATTTTCGTATAAAATTGGAGAATCTTGAGTGATTTTTTGTGGAATTTCTTGAATTTTTTCGTTTTGAAAATGCAATAAACGTTGAAATTTTTTGGATTTCTCGACAATTTCTCTTTTTCCGGCTACTAAAAACGAACGCTCTTTTTCGATAAACGCTAAATGTGAGGCGCAGGCGGGAATTTCTTGAATTCTGTTCAGAAACATGATTACAGCGACTTTTTTATCTATAAAATTTTCTATTATTTGCAAAAGTTCGCCGCAACTTTTTGTATCAAGTCCGTCAAACGGTTCGTCCAAAACCAGAATATCGGGATTTTCACAAAGCGCGGCGATTATAAGAATTTTTGCAAGTTCTCCTGTCGATAAATGGCGAATCGATGTATTTCTTGTATGAAAAATATTGAATTTTTGCATAAATTCGTCCAAAATTCGCAAATTTGAGATTTTAAAAAAATCGCAAACCTTTTGTCCGGGTGATAAAAAGTTACTTTCAGAAATATAAGCGTCGTCTTGGCGGTCGTTTTCTATAGTTTCGTTTATTTTTTCAAACGAAACTAAAACGCTTCTGCCGAAACTTTTAACTTTTCCGCAAAAATCAATTTTTTTGCCGCCAAGAATTTGTGCAAATTGTGATTTTCCCGCGCCGTTTTGTCCAAGTATTACCCACGTTTCACCTCGTTTCAGCAAAAAATTTGGGATTTTTAAACAACTTTTGCGGTTTACGATAGTTAAATCTTGGCATAAAAAAAGAATTTTATCCGTTTTCATTCGACTTTTGTTAATTTGAGATAAAATCCCACAATAGACGAACGCCAAAACCGGTAGCGTATTTCGGATTTATTCCTTTTGCCGAACTTTCGTTCCAAGCAGTTCCTGCAATATCCAAGTGACACCATGGAGTGTGTCCGGCGAAAAATTCAAGAAAAGCCGCCGCCGTAATCGAACTTGCACAGCGTTTTATCGTGGAAGTGTTTAAAACATCGGCAATGTCACTTTTTATCGCTTCGCGATGTTCCGGTCGAATAGGCATTTTCCACAGCCGCTCACCTGTTTTTTCGCCGGAATTAAACAATTTTTGCGCTAATTCGTCGTTATTTGAAAACATTCCTGCGATGGTGTTACCTAAAGCAATTACTATTGCGCCGGTAAGAGTAGCAATGTCAACAATTTCTTTAGGTTTGTAATTTTTTAATACGTATTCAAAAGCGTCTGCTAAAATTAAACGTCCTTCAGCGTCTGTGTTTAGCACTTCAACAAATTTTCCCGAGTAACTTTTATATACATCGCCTACAAAATACGCGTCTTTTCCGATTGCGCTTTGAGCGGCCGGAATAACAGCCAAAAAGTTTACTTTTGGGTTTATTTTGGATGCCGCTTTCAGAACCCCCAAAACTGCCGCCGCTCCACTCATATCGTGTCTCATGTCTTCAATAGAACCGGATGGTTTAAGATTCAATCCGCCGCTGTCGAATGTCAATCCTTTTCCTGCCAACGCACAAAATTCTTCACTGTTTTCGTTTCCTTTATATGAAACCACTATAAGACGCGGGAAAGTCGCCGATCCTTTTCCTACCGCCCACAAGAGCCCAAGCCCTTTCTCTTGAATTTCTTTTTCGTCAAGAATTTCGATTTTCATATTTTTGTTGGATTTTGCGACGATCTTGGCTTCGTTCGCCAAAAATTCGGGAGTAATTACTACGGCGTTTTCATTAATCAAATCGCGAGCGTAATTCACTGATTCCGCAATGATTTTTACCTGTTCCAATTTATCCCAGTTCAAATTTTCCGCATATAAATTTATATGAAGATTTTCGATTTTGGTCGGTTTTTTCGATAAATATTTGTCAAAAGAGTAATTCGCCAATACAACGGATTCTACGGCAAATTCGGCAAAATCTTGGCTGTTTTGCGGTAGAATTATCTCTACGCTTGTTTTTTTTAGTTTCTTAATTCTGCGGACTGCTTCCGCTGCCGAATCGGCAAATGTTAATAAATTATCTTTTTCTTTTCCAAGTCCTGAATAAACGACTAAATTTCCGTCTTCATATCTTTCGGCGATAGTCATTGCTTCTCCGTTAAAATCGACAATTTTTTTTTCGTCTTCGTATACGAATTTAATGACAGCTGCCGGATTTTTTTCTTTTAGTAAATTCATTTTGCCCCTTTGTCTTTTTTATATAAAAATACTTTTTTTATGTAAAAATACTTTTTTTGAAAGGAAGAAAATATATATTATATATAAAATATTATCGCTTTGGGGGAAAATGAGCAATTACTATCTTATAAGCGGATTCGTTTTGATAATGCTTTTCGTTTTGTTTCAAGTTTTGAGCAAAACTCTGAATTCCATAATAAATTATCTTCTGCGAATAGAATTTCTACTGCAAACCGAATACGATTATCGACGAGAAGAATTGGATGTTCAAACAATTTTGGATTTGGACGACTTCTCTTAGTTTTAGAATTATTGCCGTATTTTCATTTTTGAATCGTTAAAAAGGGAAAAAATGTCTGATAAGACGCCTAAAATTGAAAAAACAGTACTTGCGGGGCTTCATATTTCGCAAACGCCGAAAGATATTTTTGACGAGGATTTGGCTGAAATGGAATTGCTCTGCACCACTGCCGGAGCGCAAGTAGTTCAAACAATCGTTCAAAAAACTCAAAAGCCGCTCGCTTCAACATATTTTGGGAGCGGGAAATTAAAAGAAATCAAGCAAGTTATGGAAGAAAACGACTGTGAAACTCTTGTGATTGACGCGGAACTTCGCCCGAGCCAAATACAAAATATAGAGGAAATTGTCGAAAAAAAAATAATCGACAGGAGTCAGTTGATTTTGGATATTTTTTCACTTCACGCACGTACGGCGGAAGCAAAAATTCAGGTAGAATTAGCGCAACTTGAAACATTGTATCCGCGTCTTACCAATATGTGGGCGCATTTGTCAAGAATGCACGCGGGAGTTGGAACACGCGGACCAGGAGAAACGCAGTTAGAGACAGACAGACGCATAGTTCAAAAAAAAATTTCACAACTTAAAGACCGATTGAAAAAAATTGAAAAAATCCGCCAAACACAGAGCAAATTGCGGGAAAGTACTTTTTTATGCGCGTTGGTCGGTTACACAAATGTCGGTAAAAGTACACTTCTCAACATGATTTGCGGAAGCGACGTATTGGTTGAAAATAAACTTTTTGCGACTTTGGATACAAGCACTCGAAGAACGCACATTGTCGGCGCAGGCGATATTGTTATGAGTGACACTGTCGGATTTTTGCGAAAGCTTCCGCACCATTTGGTCGCTTCTTTCAGAAGCACGCTTGAAACGCTCGTAGAGGCTGATTTGCTTTTAATTGTTATGGATGCCTCTACAAAATGGTATAAACAGCAAATGCAAGTCGTGCGTGAAGTAATTGCCGATTTGGGGGCGGGAAACAAACCGGTTGTGATAATTTTCAATAAAGAGGACTTGCTTGAAAATCCGTTTGACAGAATAGAAATTGAAAAAGAATATCCAAATGCGAAATTCGTTTCTGCGCTCGACAAAAAATCGACAAACGAATTAAAAGCCGCTATAGGCGAGGCAATACTTTCGGTTAAGCGGGTGATTTTGACACAAGAAGCGATTAAGCAAAAACAAAAACCTAAAATAATTGCAGGGTAATTTATGGAGAAATTTCCATTTGTTTTTATCGTTTTGCTTTTTTGCATAAATTCTTTCTGTGCGGAAAAATACGCCGGATACAAACTCGTCGGATACATTCCGACGTGGAACAGCGGACTTAACGGCGACCCGTCATGTACGAACGAGCGGGAAATAAACAAAATCGACTTTTCAAAAATCACGCATGCAATTGTCGCTTTCATAAATTCCGACGCGAACGGGAATTTAACAATTCCAGAAGATTTGACCGCTTCCCCGTGGTCACACGAACAAGCGGCGGACACTATAATCGCCCGTTCAAAACGAAACGGCGTAAAAGTTTTCATTTCGCTTGGCTCGTCGCAAGACGGCTGGGAAATGACAAAATCACCAACGGCAAGAACAAATTTCTCAAAACAGATAAAACAGTATTTAATTTCTCATAACTTTGACGGCTTAGACCTGGATTTGGAAGGCGGCTGGGATGTCGAGCATCCGTTTTACAGCGAAGAATACACTCTTTTGACGAAAGAACTGCGTGATACTTTGGGCAACGATTTTTATTTAACTTCCGCAGTAGGAGCGACAAACGATCAACTCTGGACTGATAATTTTTTGTCTGCTTTAGATTGGATAAACATTATGATTTACGACTTGCATATGTGGTGGCGTGGCGATATTCGCAACGATTCCGGTTTTGACGATCAACTTGAAGCCGCTAATACTTGGAGCAAACGTTTGCCGAAAGAAAAGTTGGTTTTCGGAGCGCCGTTTTATGGCCACGGATGGGATTTCGACAACAATAAAAGATACTATTACGATATAAATTGGTGGCATGCGAAAAATATCACGGATTCTTCTCAATGGAATTGGTATCAAAACGATTATCTTATTTATTTCATTTTGGATTCCCTGTTTGATTTGTCGCCAGAACAAGATTCGATTATCGTAACCCAAAACGACAAACTTTGGATTGATATTGAAAATACTTATATGGGCTTTCGCGGCGCACATAACGGAATAATTTATTTCAACGGACAAAATTTATTGAAGAAAAAAGCGAAATGGGCGATAGACGGCGGCTACGGCGGAATTATGATTTGGGAATTGGGGCTTGACGTTCCTACGTCACACCCGCACTCATTGCTTAACGCACTTGCCGAACAATTTTACGAATCTACGAAAAATATTCATTCGACGATAAGCGCAAAAGTAGTAAAAACAGCAAAACCCGATTTCTTGTTTTCATTGCAAAACAGGACGCTTAGAATTTTTCTTTCAAATGTGAATCCCGCCAAAATAACAGTTTCCGACTGTAAAGGACGGATCCTTTTTTCGCAGACGGCAAGCGCGAAAGAGGTTTTTGTCGCATTAAACAAAAAGCATTTTGCCGACGGAATTTATCTTTTGAACGTCTCACAAAACGGCGCGGTTAAATCGACTAACTTCCTGCTAAAAAACTAATTCTTTTCCAAATAATCAATGATTTTAACGTAATATTCTTTCTGGTAAAGTCCAACGGTTTTGCCCAAAAATTCGTTGTTTTTGAAATACACGACAAGCGGAATGTTCGTAGCGCTGAATGCTGCCGCAATTTCGCGGTTTTTTTCTATATCTATTCTGTAAAACTGCACATTTTTTTTCTCGTCGGAAATCGTCAATAGAATCGGTTCAAGCATTTTACATGGCTTACACCAGTCGGCGTACATATCAAAAACCATCAATTTATTCGGCTGTTTCAGTACGTTTTGAAAAACGTCCGTTGATTTAATTTCAACAATTTCAGCAAAAATTTGGATTACAGTAACTATAATTATTGTAATTATTTTTATGTTCATATCTCCACTTCCTCTAAAACGGCGTCGCTTTCAAGGTCGCCGAAAAATTCTTTCAGAAATATCTTATTTTCATCGATTAAAACGTAAGTCGGCTTTTCAAACCAAACGCCGCTGTTTGCATAAATTTTTGAATTTATTCGAACCAAATCACAAATATGCGAGTGCCCCATTATTAAAATATCGTAATTTTTTTTGTTAGAAAAATCCGCGGCATACTTTCGATATCTTTCTTTTCGTTCAAAAGATGTGACAGATTTTTTGTTTTTTTTTCGGCTTAATTTGCTGACGCTTTGTGCTAAGCTGATGGAGAATGTCGGATGAATGCTTTTGTATAAGGATTGCAGAATCTTATTTCTAAAAACCGATTTCATTACGTTGTAAGCCGGATCTTCAAAAATTTCATCGCCATGTAAACAACATACTTTTTTTTCGGCTATTTCAAATTCAAACATGTCGTTAATACTTTCAATTCCAAGTTTTTTCAAGAAGTCTCCATACATAAAATCATGATTCCCGCGAACAATAAATATCTTTATTCCATGTTTTTTTGCATTGATGAAAATAGAATAAATTTTAGCGAAATCGGCGCGAACCGTGTATCTATGTTCAATCCAGAAATCAAAAAGGTCGCCGAGAATATATAAATTAGAACCGTACGGAAGCGAAGAACAAAACCTGTCAAACAGCGATGTTGAAATCCCGTCGTCTATTATATTTGAACCGAAATGAAAATCTGAAACAAAAAATTTCAGTTCGGACATTTACTTTCATGCCCAATCTTCGATGGCGGTGAGATCTTCAACCATATCGCTAAAATGTGCATTCCTGTCAAACTTCGATTCAAAAGCCAACTCCTGAAGTTCAGTATTGTCACCGTCGTCGTCGGCAAGCGGAATAGAATCCTTGTCTATTAAATGTTCATCACTGTCAAATTCGTCGTCAATATACTGTTGCATAAAAACTCCTATTGAACATATTTGGCATTACACTTATTTGGAAATATATTTATTTGTATATCAAATTGTCAAGAACTTTTTTATTTAATTAGGATATTTAGAATCCGGATTAATTTCCGCAATAATCCGTTTGCCGATTTCGCTTCTGCCGACATCATAAAATTTTTTACTTTCAAACAAATTCAAGTCGTCTAAAATTATGCTTTTGTATATGAATATTTTACCGTTTTTCTTCATGATTTTTCTTATCGGATTTACAAATTCGGGAAGAATTTTTACCGAACGACAAGTCAAGACGTCAAAAAAATTATCAAATTTTTTTTCAATATTTTCAATCCTTGTGTGAATTGTTTTGCAATTTTTAATACCGATTTCATCAAGCATTTTTTCGATTGCCGACAATTTTTTTTGTTTACTGTCGAGTAAAAAGATTTCACTGTTCGGATAAATTATCGCGAGTGGAATTCCAGGTAATCCGCCGCCTGTGCCGAAATCGCAGATAGTTTTGTTTCCCAAATCAATAACATCTAAAATTAAAAGGGAATCCAAAAAATGAATCGTCCATAAATCGTCAATATTTGTTTGGCGCGAAAACAAATTGATTTTTGAGTTAATTTCGACAAGTTGCGAAAAATAAACGTCAAACTTCTGCGTAATTTGATTCAATTCTTCACCGTTAAACTTTTTTTTCAAAAATTCAACAAAAATATCTCGAGTTTTACTCACAAATTTCCTTTGCAAAACATTTAATTTTATCGTTTTTTTGATTTTTCAATTCTTTCAAGATGCCGAATAAATCGTTACTTTCCGTATCAATTTCAATGCCGGATGTTCCGACTGTATGTAAAAAATGACTGTCGGAGGAGGTAATAATCTGCATATTCGGGTTAATTCTATTGTAATTATAATAATTGTTGTAGTTTTTCCGCACAAAACCGGATGAAATTTCGACCGCAGAAAACGGCAAATCCGGCAAAAAACCCAATTGTGTCAAAATACTGAAAACCGGTTTATCTGTGTGCGCAGGAAAAGCGATTCCATCGTAGCGAATCGCCATTTGCACAATGTCATTTACCGAATACGACGAAGCGACCGACAAATAAAAATCGACTTCTCCTATTATTTCTTCATCGCAATTTATTACAATTTGTTCGCCCATTTTCTCAGCATTTAACGGTACTTTCCAAAGAGAATCCTCTATGAGTGAACCGAAGACGAATACGTTTTTAAGCGAATTAAACAAACAAACGATATGAGCTTCTTCAGCCGTGGTTACCTCTATTCCGGGAATGAATCCTAAACCAGACTTTTTTGCGATAGTTGCAAACGCTTCGCAGTTCCGCGCAGTGTTATGGTCAGTTAAAGCTATATGGGTAAGATTTTGCTTAATTGCCCGCTCAACGATATCGTAAGGTCCCATTTCAAGGTCGCCGCATGGCGAAAGGCAGGAATGAATGTGCAAGTCGGCACGAATCATAATTTGCTAAAAGTTTGTTTAGTCGATTATATAATCAGAGTTATTGTCAATCATATGAAGTCTCGGATTGCTTGCTCTTCCGCCAACGCGAACTTCATAATGTAAATGCGGTCCGGTACTTACTCCCGAACTCCCGACATTGCCTATTATATCGTATCTTTTTACCATATCGCCAACCTTTATATTGGCATTTTTTAAGTGCGCGTAACGAGTTACGCTACCGCTGCTTCTATGTGTAACTTCAACCATAAGTCCATAACTTCCTCTTACTCCGGAATACGTACATATGCCGTCGGCTGTCGCTATTACCGGCGTCCACATCAAATTTGCGATATCAATTCCTTCATGAAAAGAAGTTCCTTCAAAAATAGGATGTACACGGTTACCGAATTCGGATGTAATTCTCCCAAAAACAGGGTAAATCGACGGCTTTTCCGATAAATAAATTTTCTGCTTTTCGGCAATTTCGTTTACTGTTTTCAAACGATCTTTCAAGAAATCAAACTGACGTTTATTGCTTAAAATAGTTTCTTCAATATCAAGAACCTTGTTTTCAAGCGGAGATCCGATTAGAAGCCGCGCTTTTTCCTGAATTGAAAGACGCCCGCCGATTCCCATTTTTTTTATGTCTTCACTAAGCACGGAAATTCCATAAGAAAGTGATAAATCATTTTCTATATTTGAAATTCTGTCCATTAATTTTGATTCAAGTTTTACCGTATTTTCTAACGAATCAATTCTCGCAACCAAATTTTTGTATTTCAGATTTTCTTTTTGATATGCCACATTCCCCGTAATCAGCAACGCCGATTTGTAAAACCCAACTCCCGACAATACAATAATCATTATGGCGGGCAAAATCAAAAAACATAACATCGGCACATTAATATTTATTATAAAAGGATGTTTGACATTTTCTTTTCTTAAAAACACTAAACAAATATTTTTGATCTCAACCTCACAAATAAAACTATAATAAGGGATAAAATATTAAATGGCAGGACAATATAGGCATTTTATTTACATTTTTTTCTTTTGTGAGATTTAGGAAAAAAGAATCCAATATCGCGGAAGTTGTGTAATACACGGTGTTTACAGCGTCAGTACATTCAACAGTGTCGTAATTCCAAAGGATGTTACTTTCTATAAGCGTATCAACGGATTGTGTTAAATTTATGCGAAAATTTTTTACACCGCAATATTTTGTGGAGCGTATATTTTTGCAAATGTCACAAAATCTGAGTTTTTTGTTTTGAAAATTATTAACCAAAATTGATACTCCCAAAGGAAGCAAACGCCTTCTCGCACCTTCTTGCGCCACTTCGTTTAATTGATAATTTTTTTGTTCCATTCCTTTTTTGGGGTTAAATTTCTGAGAAATCTGCATAAAGAACCATGAAACAGGATAAAGAATTATATATGCGGCATAAATCAAAAAACTTAATTTGTTCGTTAGCTCAAAAGAATAAATTCTAAAGAGCGATTTTGGAAATAATTCACAAGTTGCAAAAACTATTATTGTCAAAATTATATTTTCAATCGTATCGGGAAATCCTTTGCTGAAAAATTTCATAGTTATTGCGCCAAATGCAAATGTCATTAAAACCAGTGCAATATTATTGCCTATGAGTAGTGTTGTAAGCGCTTTTTCTTTATCGTTGAGAAGCAGTGCGGTAATTTGAGCGAATTTGTTTTTTCGATTTACAAGAGCGTTTATTTTAAGTTCGTTTACCGATAAGAAACCTATCTCAAAACCCGAACACAAAAACGATATGCTCCACGCAAAAATAAAAAGCAAAATGTATATCATCATAATTACTACTTTGTTCTATCCAAAAAATTATAATTTTTCCAACACTACTTGCGCAACGCAATATTCTTTTTCGTGACTTACCGAACAATGTATTTTTGAAATACCCAAAGAATGCAGCGCTTTTGAAAGTTTTTCGTCTGTTATGCGAATAAACGGGCGCGCTTGTTCAAAGTTTATGTACTCTATTGACCGCCATCCGGAAATATCCTGAATTTCGTACGGAAGCGCTTTGTAGAACGCTTCTTTTATTGCCCATCGAGCCGCAAAATGTACGGGATTGTCGCCCATTTTTTTGCAATATTCAATTTCGCTTTCGCAGAAAACTTTTTTCTTGAAATTTTGCGAATGCGGCTTGGATAACACTTTTTTCATACGTTCGACGCTACAAATATCGACACCGATTCCAGTTATCATACGACTCTTTCGGCTTTTAGTTCTCGCGTCATCAAATTGGTTACGATGTCCTGCGGATTTTTTCCTTTATATAACGCGTTGTAAACTTCGGCGGTTATAGGCATATCAACGCTCATTTTCTGCGAAAGCGCATAAACGGATTTCACGGTTGTCGCTCCTTCGGCGACCATTGTCATTTTTTGAAGCGCTTCCTGCAAACTGAGTCCGCTTGCTATGAGTTCTCCAAAATTTCTGTTTCTGGAATATTTTGAACAGCACGTTGTAATTAAATCGCCAAAACCTGCAAGTCCGCTGAAAGTGTGCTCTTGAGCGCCCATTTTTAAACCCAAACGAACCATTTCGGCGATTCCGCGGGTAAGCAGAGCGCCTTTTGTGTTGTCGCCGTAACCAAGACCGTCGCAAGCGCCCGCCGCAACCGCAATAACGTTTTTTACGCTTCCTGCAAGTTCGACGCCGATAACGTCTTGTGATGTATAAACTCTGAAATATTTGTTTGAGAAAATCTGTTGTATTTTTTCTGCAAGTTTGTTGTTTGTAGAAGCCGCAACTACGGTCGTCGGAAGTTTGCGTCCGACTTCTTCTGCGTGCGAAGGACCTGATAATACAGCAAGTTTATCCATTGTAATATGCGAAATTTCCTGCATAATTACATCCGTTAACACTGCGTTGCTTCCTATTTCTATTCCCTTTGAAACGATAACCCAACCACAGATCGAATCAATTTTTTTTATTGAGATTTCTTTTAAAAGCATTTTCATTGTCGCTCTGACGAATTGTGCCGGAACTGCGATAATTACATATTCGCTGTCTTCAAACAAGTCTCCTATTTTGGAAGTAATCGTTACGCTTTCCGGAATTTTAATTCCCGGAAGCTTAACAGGGTGCTCGTGTTTTTCACGTAAAAGCCGCGCTTCTTTTTCGTTAAATTCCCATAAATTTAAAGTATGCCCGTTATTTTCAAGCAATGTCGATAACGCAATCGCCCAACTTCCCGCACCTAAAATACCTATTTTCATCTTATTTTCCTCATACGCCTAAAAAATAATAACTATTGTCAACGTTCCGCAAGTAGATACTGCTTTATGAGTGAATTTCATTTATAAGGACGTATATCGTTTTTAAGTAGTCTTGGACAAAAATTTTTGCTCAAATTCACTCAATCATAATTTTACGCCGCAGTATAGACGCGTCCGCTTGCTTAACATTCAGAATAAACATACCTTTTGAAAGGTTGTTCGTTTTCAATCCTGTCGCATTGACGCCGTTTGTCGCGCTGATGTTAACTTTGTCGATTATACGACCTTGCAAGTTATAAAGTTCTACGGTGTAAGCACCTTCTTTAAGGCGAAGATTAATCTGTCCGTTTTTTATTCCTGCAAATGCATAATCTTTACCGACCTTTTTTGTCGCGGCGTTGTTTATCGGAGTACTGCCGTTACCGTCCGCCTTGTAAACACGGACATAATCCACTTGCATCGTCGCAGGAATATCTCCGGCGTTCGGCGTTTGTCCGCCGTCAAATTTTCCGCCTACCGCAAGATTCATTATTATGAAAAAATCTTGGTCGAAAGGAGCGTTTTTATTGTCGTGCGCGCCAAGCGAGTACCATTGTTCGTTCGTTGCTTTGTAAAAACATTTTCCGTCAACGTACCATTTAATGTTATCTTCTTCCCAAACGACGCTATAGACGTGGAAATCCGTATCTATCCGTTGCCCGTTCTCAAAATAATAGTCGTTTCCGATATACTTGTCTTCAGGCCATCCTCCGCCGAAATGTACGGCTCCGCTGCTTTCGCCAGGCAAACGTCCTCTGGCTTCCATCACATCGATTTCGCCGGAAGCCGCCCATCCGCCGTAAGCGTCGTCTTGAGGAAGCATCCATAATGCGGGCCACAATCCGTTGCCAGCCGGAAGTTTTGCACAAAAATCAATCCTTCCGTACTTAAACGCAAACTTACCTTTAGTAACAACTTTGCCGGAAGAATACGGCGCTTGGCGGCTCGGATTTTGCGGGAACGCTTTCGGTTCGTGCAACGCTTTTAAATTCAATCGCCCGTCTTCTACAAAAATATTTTTCTCACTGTCGGTATAATATTCAAGTTCGTCATTGCCCCAGCCCCAGGTGTTCGGGTCGTCGTTAATATAATACCCGATGTCGTAATCCCATTTGTCTCTGTTTAAAGAATTTTCGTTAAATTCATCGTTCCAAATCAATCTCCAGCCGGCAATATCGGAATTTGTCGAAGTTCCCAGCGCAATATTACCGAGATTGGATACGTCGGGACGATAGGCGTCGGGATTGCCTGTAAAAGAGTACTCCACGTAATTGTTATCTATAGCGCCGCCCTTTATCCCGTCTGCGGGGTATCCTATACGAAACCGATAATCCTCCTGAACCGGCTTAAACCAGAGTCCTCCTCCGCCTTCATAGTAAACAGCCCATTGGTTTTTATCCGACATAGGATTATATCCGTTGCTTGAATAGTAAAAACCGCTTGCCGCCGAATTGTAAAGTTCCACCCAATCGTCGTTTATTCTTATTTCATAAACAAATTTCTCAATGTCCGCAGATCTCGCGGGAGTTCCGCCGATAAATGGAAATTGAACGCCGATATTCCCTTCGCCGCCGGCGTTCATTGTCGTCTGTCCGTTTTTTGCTGAAAGATTGTTGCCTACTCTTTCCGGAACGTCGTAAATTATCGTATAATCAAGATAAACGCCGGACGAAGCAGCCGATTGCAATTTTATATAAGTCGTTCTTTCTACATGGAACCAAAACCCTCCTCCGCCTTCCCAAAAATGTCCCCAGTTTTGGTTGTAAATCCAGCCGCTTTCGGCATTGCCGTCCAAATCGATCCATTGTTCGGTTGAATTGTACCAGACAAAAACCTTTAAATCTTCTTTTACGTCATCAAAAGCAGCCGTTCCTCCGTTAAATGTCGGAAATGTAAATCCCGATCCTCCGTTTTCGTCCGCGATAATATTAGGTCCTTGCGTCGTGGACATCAACGTAATTGGAATAGCCTGCGCTGTTGTTGCAACAACGGCCGCCGTCAAGACGACGGTTTTGATGATTTTGTTTAACATAAATATTCCTTTTTAATTGTTTTTGTAAAAAAGATAATATACCGCTTCCTTGAATTTTTCTGTAATTTTTATAAAATATAATTTATGTATGCGAAAAGATTTGGTTAAAATTCAAATAATTAGTATTTTGTCTTTCGGTTCGGATTTTATAAATTAATTACGACATTATCGATCAGTCGGGTTTTGCTTTGGGTTGTGCGCACGGCGAGCGAAATTAAAACGTCTTTCTCAAAAATATTCCCATCGACTTTTCGCGCGGAAAAATCCGTTATCGCTATATATTCTACCGAAAAATATTTTGCCGACAGGTAATATTTTTGCAAAAATTCTTTAAGTTTTTGGCTGTTTTTATTTTTATCGTCTTTAGAAAATTCCGATAACTTAACAAGCCCTTCGTAAATCATATAAACTTCCGCTCTCTCGTTTGCCGTGAGATAGGCGTTTCGCGAACTTTTCGCCAAGCCGTCGTCTTCTCTGACTATAGGATGAACGTCAATAATTATCGGCGCGTTCAAATCGCGAACCATTTGCTTGATTACCATAACTTGCTGAGCGTCTTTTTGTCCGAAAACTGCAAAATCGGCAAGTGAAACGTTGAATAATTTGAGAACGACAGTGCAAACTCCGTCGAAATGACCCGGACGCGCCGCACCTTCAAGCAAAGTTGTTATTTCTCCGCAGTTTATTTTCGTATCGAATCCGTTCGGATACATATCTTCGATTCTTGGCGCAAAAACAAAATCCGCACCTCTGTTTTCGCACTTTTGGCAATCGCTTTCAAATTCGCGCGGATATTTTTCGTAGTCCTCGTTTGGCGCAAATTGCGCGGGATTGACAAAAATGCTGACGACAACCAAGTCTCCAAGTGTTTTCGCTCGGTCAATCAATTTCAAATGCCCTTCGTGCAATGCGCCCATTGTAGGAACAAGAGCGATTTTTTTTTGTCGCTTTTTATGTTCGGCGATTACGCTTTGAAGCGTCTTTGTATCGGAAATTACTTGCATGCTTTACTCGCATTAATCGTGTTTCTTACCTTAATCCCTTGCGAAATCAAGTGTTTTTTTATATCGTCCACCGTATAATGTCCGTAATGAAGCATACTTGCGACCAATACCGCGTCCGCGTTCGCCTTTATAAGCGCTTCGGCAAGATGCTCCGGCGTTCCTCCTCCTCCGCTGGCTATTACCGGAATGGAAACGGCGTCCACGATTTGTTTTGTTAAATTTATTTCATAGCCTTCTTTTGTTCCGTCTGCGTCAATCGAATTTACGACCAATTCGCCTGCGCCCAAATCTTCGCCGCGTTTTGCCCACTCAATCGCGTCAATTCCCATGTTCGTGCGTCCGCCGTTGATTACGATTTCGTATCCGGACGGAATTTGTTTTGTTTTTTCGGTTTTTTTTACGTCCATCGATAAAACGACGCACTGAGCTCCGAACGCTTTGGAGCATTGGGAAATTAGTTCTGGATTTTTCACCGCGGCGCTGTTTATATTTATCTTTTCGGCGCCAGCCAAAAGAACTTTCGAGCAGTCATCGACACAGCGCAGTCCGCCGCCTACCGAAAACGGAATGAAAACCTGTTCGGCGACTTTTGAGACTACGTCGAGCATAATGTTTCGATTGTCGATAGACGCGGTTATATCGTAAAAAACCAATTCGTCAAGCCCTTGCAGATAATATTCCTTTGCTTTTTCGACAGGGTCGCCTATGTCTTGCGTATCGACAAATTTCACGCTTTTTGCGAGTTTTCCGTCGCGAACGTCGAGGCAGGAAATTACTCTTTTTGAAAGCATACTTTCTCCGATTTTCGTAAAGATCTTTCAGAAAAATAATTTTTGGCGTCAAAAAAAACAAATCGTCGTCACAAATTTACGGACGAATTATGTATAAAACAAAAATTCAGAAAAATAAAAAATCCGAGCGAACGCTGTAAAACAAATATTATATTATTTATAATAACGAATGTTGACTAAACCAAAATTAGAAACGCGGCGACAATGAATAAGACGGCAAAAACAAAATCATTTTTCTTAGCGCTTTTTAACGCAGCGCAAACTGTTTACGCAAACATAACGGTGAAATTAGAATTTACCACCCACCCCACCCCCCCCCCCACCCCCTCAAACCTCTAACAAACTCCCAGCGAGCCTAATACTGAAAT
>JAIRUI010000083.1 GCA_031254455.1 Chitinispirillales bacterium
GAAATTCAAAATTCAAGTAACGAAACGGCAAAGATTCTTAAAGATATTGACGAAATCGCTTTCCAGACGAATCTTTTGGCTCTTAACGCCGCCGTAGAAGCGGCAAGAGCGGGTGAAGCAGGTAAAGGGTTTGCGGTAGTTGCGGAAGAAGTGAGAAATCTCGCTCAAAGAAGCGCCGAAAGCGCAAAGAAGACGGCGCAGCTTATCGAAAGTTCTCAGGCAAGCAGTTCCAGAGGTGTGGGGTTGGCGGAAGAAACGTCGGAAGCCATTGAGAAGATTACCGAAGTGTCGAACAAAATAGCGATGATAGTGGATGAAATTACGACTGCCGCCGAAGAGCAGGCGCGTGGAGTCGCTCAAGTTAATTCTGCGATTGGAAATATGGATCAGATAACGCAGGCGAACGCCGCCGGTTCGGAAGAATTGGCTGCAAGTTCGGAAGAATTGAGCTCTCAGTCCGTTACAATGAACGATTTGGTCGGTGAATTGGTCGGTGTTGTCGAAGGTATGGATGAAAAAAATACCTGGGAAAAAGGTACTCACAAAAGATATTCTAACGCCAGAACTACGATACATATGAAAGCGGTAAAAAGAGCGTCAAGAGGTTTGTCGCAAGCCGCAAAACCGGTAGCGGTAATCGCTCATAAATCTGCGGCGGCTAAAAATGAGCCGGAAACGCTTATTCCGTTTGACGACGATAAAGATTTCGGAAATTACTAGAATCTTTAATAACCGAAACCGCCGTTTCAAAAAACCGAAACGGCGGTTTTTTATTGTGTAAATTTTGCCAAACCGCTAATTAAAATATCGCCGTCAAAATTTTGTAATTCAATTTCATTTAATTTTATTGGAAAATCAATTGACAACGGCGAATTATTCAAAATCAACCCTTCTCGACCGCCGCCAAGAATTTTCGGCGCATAAAACAAATAAAAACGATTAACGGATTTACAATCCATTGCCGTTTCGACAAGCCTGCTTCCTCCTTCAATGAGTAAAGAATCAATTAATTCCTTTCCTGCGGTTTCCAAAAACGATAAAAACGAATTTTTATAATCGCTCTCCCCTGTCGCCCAAATTTCGACTCCGTCTTTATTCTTTTCAATATATTTTTCTTTTGAATTAAGTACAATTATTGAACGGTGGTTTTTTGCATTTTCCCTAAAAAACGAGTTTTCCCCGACATCTGCGTTCGATGAAAAAACGATTCGCACGGGATTTTTGGAATTTTCTATATTTCGTACGTTTAATTTCGGATTATCGGCAATAAGCGTATTCTTTCCGACAGCGACAGCCGAAGAAATCGAGCGAAGAAAATGCGCATATTTCAACGATTTCTCATTTGTAATCCATTGCGACTTCCCATGAACGTCGGAAATTTTATTGTCAAGCGTCATTGCGAGTTTTACGGAAACAAACGGCTTTCGGTTTTGTATAAACCAGAAAAAATCTTCATTAATACGTTTAGCTTCAGTTTCGCAAAGTCCGATATTAACATCGATTCCCGACTCGCGAAGTTTTTGTACGCCCTTACCGGCAACAAGCGGATTTGGGTCCAAACATGAAATGAAAACCTGTTTAAATTTTGATTTTATTATAGCGTCAACACACGGCGGAGTTCTTCCGAAATGACAACACGGTTCAAGCGATACAAACAAATCCGAACCGCCGCATAATTCTCCCGCCTGATTTATAGCGTTTATTTCGGCATGATTGCCGCCGACAGGCGAAGTAGCTCCTTTACCGACCACTTGCCCGTTTTTTATAACAACGGCTCCTACGGCGGGGTTAGGCGAGACGTTTCCTTTCACCGATTTTGCACAGTCAAGCGCTATTTGCATAAATTCTTCATTCATATAGCCCAAAATAATATTTGGTAAAAAAATATTTGCAATCGCTTAACAAAAAAAATTATTTTAACGAAAAAAAATCGGTGTAATGTAAAAAAATATTTGGGAAATTAAAATGAAAATAATTGTTTTTATTATGTTCCTTTCCATATTTTCTTTTTGCGATGAACTTCGCGATTTAACAAACAAAGGAATTTCGGCATTTAAAAAAAATGACTACGAAAAAGCGTTGCAATACTTTGACGACGCCGCAAAAAAATATCCTATGAGTAAAGAAGCGAAATTCAACAAAGGGCTCAGTTTGGGATACAGTGGAAACGCCGAAGAAGCGGAAGTTATTCTTTCGGGAGTCAAATTCGATAAAGACGGAAAAAACGCCGAAGTCCTTTATACAAGAGCAAGAATTGCCGAAGCCGTCGGTGACGCCGCTATGAACAATCAACAGCAGCCCAACGTTGCAGAAGCCAAAAAAGCATATCAAAACGCCCGTCGGCTTTATGCGCAATCTCTTGATTTAAAAAAAGATAAAAAAACTATAAATAATATTGAAATTTTATCTCAAAAGATAAAACTGCTTCCAGAACAAGAACAACAAAATCAAGATAATCAGAACGACAAAAATAAAGACGATAAGCAAAATAAAGAACAAGACAAAACCGATAATAACAAAAACGACGATAACGACGATAAACAAGAGCAAGAGCAAAATCAACAAGAGAACGAACAAAACAACGAACAAAACAACGAACAAAACAACGAAACAAACGAACAGGAACAGGAACAAGACGAACAAATTCAAGACGCCGTCCGTTTGATTGAACATTATTCGGACGATGCGAAAGAACTTAACAAACCGCAAGAGCGAAAAACGGTTTCTCCCGTAAACGGAAAAGATTGGTAATAAAATTATGAACATACAGAAAATTACAATTACTATAATTTCTTTGTTAATAAATTTTGTTCTTGCCGTTGAAGTAAAAAGTTTCAAAATGACGACAAACAATACAAACATCCAAAACGGAGATATTGTTTCGATTATGGCGGAACTTTTAACCGACGCGGCGGTTTCAACGGATATTCCGCAGTTTCCACAAAGTTCGGATTATTCGGTTTTATCGGTAAATAAATCGCAATCGTCGTCCACTTCCATTTCAATGATAAACGGGAAAACTACAAGCGACAAAACCGTAACGACACGTTTTTTATACCAAATTCAATTCAATACGCAAAAATCGTCAATAAATCTTGCGCCGTTATTGGTAATAATTGAAAACAGACAAGTTGCAAGTAACGGGATAACGTTTCAAATAGGTGAGAAAAAAGAAGAAGACAGTCCGGTAAGTGTAAAATTTCTACGTGAAAGAAGTACCATTTACAAAGGAGAACAAGCGCGGTTAACGGTTCGAGTCATGGTTCGTTCCAACACAAATGCACAACTTACAAATGACGGATATGTAGGATTTTTAAAAATATTACAAGATAAATTATCCCAAAATTTTACGCTTACACCGCTGTCAAACTCACCTGAAAACAAACACGAAGTTATAAACGGAGTTTCGCATCAAGTGTATGACCTTGTATTTAACTTAGTGCCTTTGGATACGGGAAAAATTACGATTCCGTCGATTTCTATCGTATATATTATCCAAGAACGCGGCGGCGGACGCGATCCGTTCGACGGATTTTTCGGTTTTTCCTCCATACGTCAAAAACAAGCGGCTGCGATTTCGCCTGCGCTTACTTACAACATTAGCGATCTTCCAAAACCGATGCCGAAAAATTTTACAGGAATAATCGGCGCAGTTAAATTAAGCGGTTCGTTAAGCAGAGATTCCGTTCCGGCAGGAGAATCGATAACGCTAAACATTACGATGAGCGGGAAAATGTCTTCCGCATTAATGGGCGATATCGAATTAGATAAAAATCCCGATTTGGACATATTTCCGCCGGAAAGAAAAATTTCGCAAGATACGACCTCAACCGGAGTTAATACAAAAAAGCAATATTCATGGATGATTATTCCTAAAAAAGAAGGAACGTTTAAAATTCCCGGCAAAGAAATTATCTGGTTTGATCCAAATTCCGCGGCATACAAAACCGCTTCTACCGGAAATTTTACAATTAAAGCGAGTGCGGGAAATTACTCGCAGCAAACTCAAACAAAAAGATACTTAACGCAAAGCGAGATTACTACTTTCGGTAATGATATTCGTTATATAAAAACAAACCTTTCGGAAAACAACGCAAACCAAAATGAAATCGACAAAAAACTACTTTTAGGATTATTCTCGTCCGCGTGGATATTGTCGTTGTTTTTAATTTTAATTAAATTGAAAACGATACTTTTCCCAAAAAATATCAACGAAGAAAAGAAAAGCAGGGCTTTTTCAACGGCTGTCCGCGAATTAAATCGTATTTTGAACGGCAAAGAGAACATTTCCCCTATGGCGGCGATAATTAAATATTTAAGCGCCAAAACAAGTAAAGAAACAGGTTCGATGAAATACGACGAAATTGAAAAATTACTTGAAAGCCGAAGCGTCAGTGCGAATGTCCGTGAAAAATTAACCAAATATTTCAGAGATGTCGAAATTTCCCGATACGCCTCCGGAAATTCTCAAAATAATCTTGCAAAAAACGGAATTGATTTGTTGAAAAGCATTGAAAAGGAGTTCAAATGAAAAAAGTCGTACTTTTTTTATTGATTATAATATTGTGTGTGTGTTCTCAAACTTTTAATAAAACCGATTTGTTTAACGAGGCGAATAAATTATATGAGGAAAAGGAATATGACTCCGCAAGCGTTTTGTATCTGCATATTTTAGAAAATTATGGCAAAAACTCCGCGATTTTATACAATATTGCAAATTGCGCATACAGAAAAGGCGACATAGGAACGGCGATTTTATATCTTGAAAGAGCCAAATTACTATCTCCGGACGACAAAGATATATCAACAAACCTGGATTATTTGCGAACACAGACAATTGATAAATTTGAAAAACCGGAATTATCTTTTTTCCGGCAGAATTTTGAAAAATTTCAGAATTTTATTTCACTGCAAACGCAGATTATAATAATCATAATTTTGTCATTCTTGATCACGATTTTTATGGCTTTGACGCTTTTTTCTCAAAAACGAAGAACTGCAAAGATTTACGTTATATTGATTCTATTTGTAGCCATGTCTATGTTTGGAATTTCCGCAGGCATCAAATATACTGACCAAAAAAATACAATTAGATGTGTAATTTTGAGTAAAACCGTTTCTGCGCTAAACGAGCCGCGCGGAGATAAGACGATTTTCTCCGCTCATGAAGGAACCGTTTTAAATATCATAAAAATTGTAGATAATTGGTATTTTGTCTCGCTTCAAAACGGAGCAAGCGGATGGATTCAAAAACAATCGGCGGAAATAATTTAAAAAGAGGAGATTTTATATGGCAGTTGTAGGAATTATCGGCGGAAGCGGACTTGACAACCCCGATATTTTAAAAAATGCAAAAGATGAAGCGATTTCAACGCCTTTCGGAGCGACTTCGTCGCCGCTTAAGCACGGAACTATAAATAATACGAAAGTCATTTTAATCGCCAGACACGGTCGAGAACATACGATTACACCGTCAAACGTGAATTACCGAGCAAATATTTTCGCATTGAAAAGGTGCGGATGTACGCATATATTGGCTACTACGGCAGTCGGTTCGCTCAAAGAAGAAATAGAGCGCGGCGACTTGGTTATTATAGACCAGTTTATCGATTTCACAAAACAACGAAAAATAACTTTTCATGAAAAATTCGAAGCCGGAAATCCTAAACACTGTCCGATGTCAACGCCGTTCAATGAAGAGTTACGAAATATTTTAATAAAAAAATCACGGGATCTGGGCTTTAAATTTCATCCGCAAGGAACGGTTGTCACTATTGAAGGCCCGCGATTTTCAACTCGCGCCGAATCAAATATGTTTCGCTCTTTTGGAGCGGATATTATAAATATGTCAATTGCGACGGAGGCGATCTTGGCTAATGAAACGCAAATTCCATATGCAGCGATAGCGATGAGTACGGATTACGACTGCTGGAAAATTGACGAAGAACCGGTTTCGTGGGAAGCGATCAGCAAAATTTTCGCCGCAAATGCGGACAAGGTTACAACTTTACTTAAATCGGTAATTCCGATTATTCAATAACTATATTTTATTTTTGAGCGGCGTAGCCTTTAGCCGCTTTGTTTGCAGTAGAAATTTTCGCCATTTCTTCTTTCATGGAAGCGTGTAATTTTTCTGATTTTTCCAAAAGCAAGGAAGTGTCTGTAACTATAGACATAATAATTGATTTTATTCTTTGTTCATATTCAGATATCCGATTGGAATCGGTTCCCGGCGGAAGCGTATCTTTTCGTTTTTGCAAATGAGATATCTCAACCAACAATTTTTCTCTTTGTTCGGCGATCTGTTCGTAATCGTCGCGATTAAAATTCATTTGCGAGGTAATTCGAGATATCTCTAAGTACAAATCTTGAATTTTTTCAAGAGCTTGAATTTTAGTGGTATATATAGTTTCTTCACTCATTAAACGGCCGTATAACTCCCTGACGCCGCTATCCTAACATTTTGCGCCGCAATTTTCCACGCATCGCGAAGTTCCGTCAAGTATCCCAGTATTTCACGAATCGGCTGCGAATCTACATGGACAATCGACTGATTTATTTGATACTGCATATATTCGTAGAGACGATAAAGATCACGTGCGATACTGCCGTCGCCTGCGTCAAAATTCAAAGCGGAAATCAATTCCGAAATCGCGTCGTTCATCTTATAAAGATGCTTATTTCTCTCTTCGATATTTTTGTAATCCGAAGGCATTTCGGCTACAATCCCGCCGTGTTTTATAGCGACATCGTAACAGATTATCAACAATTTGCCTTTGTCGGCCGTATCAATGTTTGCCGTCTTGTAAGCATTATATCCTTGATTCATATAAAAACGCTCCATTTAAGCATATTAAAAACATAAATCTCCAATTTGCATAAAATACATAAATGCTACGATTTTATGCAAATTAAAAAGACCCTAATTGTGAAAACATAGCAGACTGTTGACTCTGCAACATTTTAATCGTATTTTCCATCGCTGCAAATTGTTTTACCAATCTATCTCTGTACGCATCAACTCTGCGTTGCGTCACTTCAATTTGAGAATTAATAGTTCTTATTCTATCGTTAAGCGTTTCTTTCTTTTTATTTACAACGCCGTTTTCATAATCGGTCAACTGCTTCATTTTTTCATCTATTTTTCCGGCAAGCCCTTTTGAGAAAGTAAGAGTTCCGTCACCACTTCCGACAGCCGCGGTTATCATTAAGCCTTTTGCCGGACCGCTGTCAAACGAAACGATGTCGCCGCTTCTTTTCCCGACAATCCAATTCGTATCGCCTTTTTTTCTTATTTCAAAAGTTCCGCCGACCTCTCTCAACTCGTATTCGCCTTCTTGCGTATCGTTAGAACTTCTACCGAATTGAATTGAAGTATTGCTGGAATCCGCTTTCGTAACAAACAGAGAAACAAATGCGTCGTAATCTTTCTCCATTGCCTCTTTCATTTTTTTATCGTCTATCTCAAATTCGCCTGTTTTAGCGTTTATTTTCACTCCCACCTGAGACAAAGAAGAAAATACGCTGTTATCCGATAAAGACATTTTACTCTGAAAAATACTTTGTATGCTGGACATAATCGTTTTAACGCTAGAATCTCCAAATAAATCGCCTTTTACCGGAACATCGCCCGAAGTATCATATTTAGTTTGTTCTTTAGAAAATTTAAGAAGGAAATTATACATTTCAATCATATCTTGAACTTTCTTAATAACCCCGTCTTCATCTCGTCCGATGGATATTTCCGCTGCGCTGTCGGTTACTTTTTTTAACTCAAAGTCAACCCCTGAAACCGCGCCGGTAATGGAGTTTTTAGTTGAAGTCATTAACACGTTATCAATACTGAATAAAGCGTCTTTTCCGATAGAAAGAACGTTGCCGCTTTTATACCCGACTTCCGTATTACTAAACGAATTGGAAGTCGCTCCTATTTTTATATCTTCGACAACCAAACTTGAAGCGCCGCCGTTCCTGTCTTTAATTTCTAATTTCCCGTCTGCGCCAAACTCCGCCTTTACAGACCCTTTGAACGCATTTTCAATTTCTTTCAACAAATCGCCTTGCGACATCGTAGAAGAAGTTTTTACTATCGTCGCATTGATATCTTTTCCATTTGCGTCTTTTGCGGTTATCGTGATTTTCCCGCCTGTCGCAAGCGCTGCAAATTGCGAAGCGATATCGTTATCGGATTTGTATGTTTCATAGGCTATTCCTTTGTTTCCGGCTGCGTCGATAAACCCAAGCGCTTCCAAAACATCGCCTTCATATTCCGCACCTTTGGAGCCGCTCTCTTCGTTTGATAAAACCAAACGAAAATCATTGGAGCCGGTTTGGAGAATTGTAGCGGAAACGCCGATTTTTTTTCCGTTCTCGTCGGTCGCGTTGTTTATTTTAGCCCTTAAATCATTAAGCGTATCGCTTGCCAAAAGTTCTATCTCGGTTCCGTTTATCTTGAATTTTCCGGGAGCGATCCCAAATGACGAAAGCGAAGTATTAGCATCGGAAATCATATTATCGTTACTTATCAATTTTTCGCTCTCGGCGAGTTGATATACGTTTACGCCAAACTTTCCGGCTTGTGCGCCATACGAAGTTGTAACACCGACAGCGTCCGAATTTGTACTTGAAGTTTTGAATATATTAAAATCATTTTTGGTTTTAATCGACGACGCCTTGTTCATAAAGTCGCTCAAATACGAACCAAGTTTAGTATAGGCGTCAATTTGCTTGTTAGCCGCCGTCTTTTTTTCTTGAATTCTGGTAACTTCCATTTGTTTTAACGCCGTAAGTTGTGAAATAATACCCGCTACGTCTATACCGGAAGACCCTGTCATAGTTACGCCCATAATACCCTCCTTGTTTCCCCTTTTTAATTCTGGAATGAATTATTTTATATCAATTATATCGGCAGTCATTACAAAAACTTTAACTAAAAATAAATTATGGATTAATTATGGAAGAAGAAAAAGAAGAAAATAC
Source organism: Chitinispirillales bacterium (assembly GCA_031254455.1). Lineage (NCBI taxonomy): Bacteria > Pseudomonadati > Fibrobacterota > Chitinispirillia > Chitinispirillales > Chitinispirillales bacterium. The sequence continues at coordinate 8,980 of JAIRUI010000083.1, forward strand.
CAAAACATACATGATCGTAGGGTATTTGATTATTCTATTTACAATCTTTGGATTTTTATCAATGTTTGCCGTATTTTTATATTCTCACTATCAAAAAGTCGGTGTAATCTACTGTGAATTTCCGTATATCGGCGATTTGAAATTTGACGATCCGTTTACCGTTAACGGGAACAAAGTCGGTATTATTAAAGGCATTACGTCAAACGAACCGAATCGTACCGTACTTACGATAAATCTGAAATCTCCCGTAACCGTTCATGAAGGGTACAACTTATTCATAGGCGATGTCGGAATCATGGGGGAACGAGTCGTTTGTATTGAAAACGGACCGCAAGACGCTCCTGTAATAAGTCCCGCAGATACGTTAAAAGGGAAATATTATCCGGGCATATCCGACATGTTGGGAAAAATTCAAGATCTTCGCGATTTACTTGATGCGTGTATTGATTTTGTTTATAAAATTTCGCATGGAACCGACAGTTCAAAATCAATAATAGAATGGGTAAATAATGCAGAAAATAATATAGATAAATTTTCGTATGCGACACAAAAAATAATGATTTCATGGGATAAGGATATTCCAGAAATTATCAAAAAAACATATGATTTTAGTGAAGATTTTGACTCAAATTTAACATATCTTAGAGAAAAACTACTTGACATTATTAAAAACATCGATACCGTAATAGATGACTGCGATACGCTTCTCACAAAAATTTGCGAAATTGAAAACACTATAAACGATGCGAAAAATTTCGTTTTAGCTATCGACACTATCAATATGAACTCTATAAACCAAAAAATATCAGATTTGCGGTACGAAATTAATAATATTTACAACAACGCTTTGAAACTGCGTTTGCGCCTCGTAAAAGACCGATCAAAGAAATAATCGCCGTACAAGCGCTGCGAAATAATGTATTTTACAGTTCAAAAGGAGAAATTTATGATTTCAAAAGAAAAAATTCTTGCCAATATTAAAAATTGCGTAAGCGATACCGCTTTTTTAGATTTGCCTAATCGCAAAGCGGGAAAAGTCCGCGACCAATTTGACTTGGGAGACAAATTGCTGCTCGTAACAACCGACAGACAGTCGGCTTTCGACAGAATTTTGGCGCAGGTTCCTTTCAAAGGGCAGGTACTTAATCAGGTAAGCGCCTGGTGGTTTGAACAAACTAAAGACATAGTTAAAAATCACGTTATTTCAATTCCGGATCCAAACGCAACTCTTGCCGAAAAGTGCAAGGTTTTCCCGATTGAGTTTGTTATGCGCGGATATTTAACAGGCTCGACCAGCACGTCGGCTTGGACGCAATACAAAGACGGGAAACGAAATATTTGCGGTAACATTCTTCCCGACGGAATGGTGAAAAACCAGAAATTTAAAGAAAATATTTTGACGCCGACAACAAAAGACGATACGCACGATGAAAATATTTCCGCACAAGAAATCGTTGAAAAAGGAATAATTTCCGCAGAGAAATGGGAAAAGTTGTCAAAAATCGTGTTCGCTCTTTTCGAAAGAGGGCAGGAAATCGCCGCAAAACACGGACTTATTTTAGTCGATACCAAATACGAATTGGGTGAAAATTCAAACGGCGAAATCGTTCTTATCGACGAAATTCATACGCCGGACAGTTCGCGTTATTGGATGGCAGACTCTTACGAAGAAAGATTTTCACAAAACAAAGATCCGGAAAATATAGACAAAGAATTTTTGCGTTTATGGTTCAAAGATCATTGCGACCCGTACAACGACAAAGTTCTCCCTCTAGCGCCGGACGATTTAGTCGCGGAACTAAGTTATCGCTACATTTTACTCTATGAAACGATTACCGCAAAAGAATTTTTGATTGACGATTCACAATCAATTGAAGAGCGGTTAAAGAAAAATTTGTCGGAGATTTAATGACGCGGGAAATTCTTTTTCAATTACCCGGGCAGGGAAGTCATTTTTTCGGGATGGGTGCGGATTTGCAAAACAGCGGTAACGTTCTTTTCAGAGAACTATTGGAAATCGGTTCTGAAACGATTAAGAAAAATTTGCAAAAAGTAATTTTTGGCGATGAGAGTTCGGAATTTAACGATTCTAAAATTTTACAGCCGACTATAGCCGCGGTTTCGCTTTCTTTTGTGAAAATCCTTGAAGACGAAGGAATTTCTCCGTCTATGGTGATGGGACACTCGCTTGGCGAAATTACCGCGTTGGGCGTAGCAGGCTCGCTGTCTTTTCAGAAAGCCGTAGAATTTGCGGCTTTTCGCGGAAAACTTATGGATGAAAGCGCAAAATTATGCGGCGGAGGAACTATGACCGCCGTGCTTCTTGCAAGCGGCGGGGACTGCCAAAAAATAATCGAAGAAATGGATTTACAGAATACGATTTTTGTGGCGAACGACAACGCTCCGACTCAAGCCGTTGTCAGCGGAAAATCAGATGATTTGTCAAAATTCGAGAAATATATCGAGCAAAAAATGCGGGTAAAAACCAAACGAATCGCCGTAGCCGGACCTTGGCACACACCGTTTATCCAACATGCGAAACAAGTGTTTTCAGAATGGGTAAAAGATAAAGAAATTTTGCCGCCCAAATGCAAATTTGTGATGAATCAAACGGCAAAAGAGGAAAATAATCCTGAAAAAATTCGCGAGTTGATAACAGATCAATTCGTAAAACCGGTTCGTTGGCGAGAATCATGCGAATACATAAAAAACATGAAATTTTCGGCAATTATCGAAGTGGGACCGGGAAAAATTTTGGCGGGACTTATGCGGGCGAATAAAATAATAAAATCCACCGATTTTCACGGTTCTGTCTCATCCGTAGAAGAAGCGAAAACAATCAAAGGGAAAATTGCGGGCGAAATATGAAAAACATCATAGTTATCGACGGACACGCGTTAATTTACCGATCGCATTACGCTATGATGAAAAACCCGCTGATTACGAAAAAAAATCAAGTAACTTCTGCAATATTCGGATTTCTTTCATACATTTTCAAACTGGAATCGATGTTCGCCGCAGATTCTATTGTCGTTGTTATGGATCCCAAAGAAAAATCGTTTAGAAGCCGAATTTTTCCGGATTACAAGGCGAATAGAAAGCCGATGCCGGACGAACTTAAAAGTCAAATCCCAATAATTGTCGAAATTGTAAATCTTTTAGGATTTCCGCTTTTTTCGATTGAAGGATTTGAGGCGGACGATGTGATAAACACCATAGCAAAATTTGCCGACAAAAACCAAATCTGCGCCAAGATCGTTTCATCAGATAAAGATTTAATGCAATTAGTAAACGATAACATTCACTTACTGTCGCCTTCTGCAAATTCAAAATTTGCAGAAATTTCGCAAATCGAAGTTATTGAAAAATTCGGCGTAGAACCCCAAAAAATCCACGATTTTCTCGCACTTATGGGCGACGCTTCCGACAATATTCCGGGACTTTACGGAATTGGTCCGAAATCTGCGCAAAAAATTATAAATTCGGCAGGTTCGGTTAAAAACCTTTTGGAAAATCCGTCTTTAGCGGGAAATGAAAAATATGAGGAAACGGTAAAAAACAATCGCAAAATCTTAGAACTGTCTTACGAATTAACCGCACTTGCGGACGTTCCTATAGATTTGAATGAAAATTCTTTTGACAGAAAACAAATCGACACCGAAAGAATTACGCAAATTTTCAAGGAATTGGAGTTTGAACATTTCCTAAAAATTTTTAATTTTGAGAAAACGCAAATAAGCGCCGAAAACGAGAAAATCAAAGCGAAAGTGATAATTTCCGATGAAAAATTTGACGAATTGATAAATTTAATCCAGAAATCCAAATTCGTCTCAGTCGATACCGAAACGACGGGCTTAGACATTCATTCGGCGCAAATCGTCGGAATTTCGTTTGCGGTTGACGAAAACGAAGCGTTTTACATTCCGCTTGGACATTCGTCGCTTGTTACACAAAACTATCCGCTTGAAAAAGCGGTGCAAAAAATTAAGCCGATTTTAGAAGACGAAAGCATAAAAAAAATCGGACAAAATTTAAAATTTGATTATCAAATTCTTAGAAATTATGGAATTTCGACAACAGGAATTTCGTTCGATACGATTCTTGCCGCGTATGTTTTGGATTCCACACAAAAGTTTAATTTAGAAGTGCTCGCACAAAAATATCTGGGATATTACTCTATTTCGATTTCACAAATCATAGGAAAAGGGAGCAAACAGATTTCGTTTGCGCACAGCAATATCGCAGACGTTTTGGAATACGTCGCCGAAGACGTGATTTTGCCGATAAAACTCAAAAAAATTTTTGAAAACCAGTTTGACGACGAATCAAGAGCGCTTTTTGAAAACGTTGAAATGCCGATTTTACGGATTTTAGCGGATATGGAATACGAAGGAGTTCTGATTGACACGAAATTGTTTTATGAGTTATCAATACGGTACAACAAAAAATTATCGGAGATCACCCAAGAAATTTATTCGCTTGCGAACGAAAATTTTAACATAAATTCGCCGAAACAACTTGCCGATATTTTATTTGAAAAGCTTAAAATTCATCCGCTTAAAAAAACACAAACCGGATTTTCTACCGATGCGGAAGTTTTGGAAAAAATAAAGAATATCCATCCTATCGTCCCGAAAATTTTGGAATACCGTGAAAAACAAAAACTGCTTTCGACTTACATTTCGGCGCTTCCGGCAAAAATAAACAAAAAAACAAACCGCCTGCACACATCGTTTAATCAAACAGGAACTTCTACCGGACGACTTTCTTCAAGCGATCCGAATTTACAGAATATTCCCATTCGTACGGAAGAAGGAAAAGTCATTCGTTCGGGATTTATCGCCGATAAAGAAAATGTACTGCTTTCCGCCGACTATTCGCAAATTGAATTACGACTTTTGGCGCATTTTTCAAACGACGAAACGCTTATTTCGGCGTTCAAAAAAGGAATCGACATCCACAAACAAACGGCGGCGAAATGTTTTGGCGTTTCGCCTGACGCGGTTGACGATAATATGCGGCGAATGGCGAAAACCATAAATTTCGGACTTATGTACGGAATGGGAGCGCATTCGCTTGCGGAAAATTTGGGAATTTCGTTTTCAGAAGCGAGAAATTTTATAGAAAATTATTTCGCTCAATTTCCGACAATCAAAAATTGCATTGAAAATTTCAAAATAACCGCTCAAAACAACAAATACACAAAAACGCTTTTCGGACGAAAAATGCCGCTTCCGGCGATTGTTTCCGAAAATCATATTCAAAAAGAAAATGCGATGCGAATCGCCGTAAACGCACCGGTTCAGGGAAGCGCCGCCGATATCGTAAAAATCGCCATGATAAATATCGACAGAAGAATTAAAGCCGAAAACGCCTCTATGAAAATGATTTTGCAGGTTCATGACGAAATAGTCGCCGAAGTCCCGAAAAACAATGTGGAAATTGCAAAAAAAATACTTTCTGAAGAGATGTCCAACGCCGTAAAATTATCTGTTCCGCTGTGCGTTGAAATCGGAACCGCGCAAAATTGGGCCGACGCGCATTAAAAAAGGCGATTCCCCGAAAGGAATCGCCTTTAAAAGTAAACAAAAGTTCTATTCTTACTTTTTAAACGTCACCGCAATAGTTTTGCGATATTGCCGCTTTTCTTTAGAAGGACGATCGTCAAAATCCACTTCAGCCTCAACCAACGCTAAATAAGACGCCGCGCCAACCGTCCTGCCACGATTGTTTTTACCGTCCCAAACGCAGACGCCGGCAACCGAACCGTTCTTTGTTATATCAAACTTCATAGGTATATCGTCGCTTACCGTGTTACCAGTCTGATCTACAATCCTTACAACGCCTCTTTGCGTATTCAAATTCGATACGCACCCTTTCATTTCAAGAATTATCGCGACACCTTTACTTCCCGGCGCTATATTATAAAATTCCGACATTTCTCCGTCTAATTCATTGGATTCATAAGCTCCTTTACCGCCGTTTTTAGACAAACGCAACGGCTGAGGAACGATATGTAATTGAATATCCATATCATACGGACGTTTCAAACGCAACGGCGCCATAGTAGTCAATTTTTGCTCGTTATTACCGTCAGATACGTCAAACACCGAACCGCCGTTTAATATCCAAATGCTGTCGCCGTCATTAGGATACGCAATAGTTACGGAATTCACCTTATAGCGCCATTCGTTATTTTTTTCTTTTTTCGGAGACGAACCGAATGTCATTCCAAACTCTTTACCTGATGATTTTTGCCAAAAACCGTATGGCTTAAAACCGTCTTGTAACCGGACATCTTCGCTGAATATAACCTCCAAAACAGTATCTTTATCTACATTATACCACGCCTCCAAAATTACAGGAGCGATTCTGTCCGCCGGTTTAACGGCGCTTTTATTAACGGTAATCAAGCCGTCCGTAATAACGTCTTCAAGCGAAAGAATTTCATCGTCGCCGATACCGGTTCTGGGAAGATGTTCGTCTCTATTGCCTTTCGCCGCTTCTTGCGCCGCATACTCCGTTACGCTAAATTCAAAACCGTCGTCCGTAATCGCTATAACGCCGCCTTTCGTAAACAGACGTGTCGAAGACGGGACAAGCGCGTCAATTATTCTTTCGGCAAATTCCTGCGAAACCCGCGTCCCCAAATTAACTTCTATTACATTAACGTATCCGTCACGAACATCTTTTCTGTCAAAGAAGGCGGCCGAAATTATTCTCGTAGATTTTTTCTGTTTGATTTCAACGCGTTTATTATCACGAATCAATTGTTCGTTGCCAAACGGAACATCCTTTACGACAACGTCGGCGGAATAATTTATGAAAATCGAATCGCCTTCATTAATTTTTCCGCTATATTCGTTATTTACTACAAACGTACATACCGTACCGTCGATTTTAATATCGTCAAATATAATGTCATATAAACGTCCGCCGTCAAGAGCAAAAAATTTAAACGGTATGTTTTCGTTATTTACGCCGACATCGACATTTTCACTCAACGTTACAATAAGCGTATCGTTATCGCCGGCAAGGGATTTAATACAACCGGCGGACACGACTACGGGCGCCGCTCTGTCTTTTACAGAGATAGGCTGTGTAGCGCTGTTCCCGTTGTCGTCAGTAAACCCGTCATGAATTACAAGAATATTCATGTCTCCGCTTGTTACGTCTTTCGGCGCGTTATCCAACAAAATAACGTACACCATACTATCGTCGTCGCCGGTTTCCGTTTTCCCATACGCCCACAATCGAACATCGGTAGGATCAAAGTTCTTGCCCGCAAAATCAATAACAAGATCCGTTTGGTCTATGTCAAAAACTTTATCGAATTGAATAACTACGCTATCGACCGTTCCTGCGCCTTTACTGTCATAATAATGATAATCACGCGCTATCGGAATATCCGCATCTATGTAAATAGTAACTTTCACCGACTTAACCCAAACGTCCGTTTCGTACGATTCTCCTTTATGGTCTTTGTATTCCGCCGTGTCTAACGCCGTGTAGTAAAAAACGTCTTGAAATGCGGCAATTCTATCGGTAATATGACTAATATCATATTTTACCATGCCGTTTTCTATAGTGACGATCGCGCCCAAAGCGGTAGTAATCGATTGATCGCGATCAGGGTTAGCGTTTTTTTGCGTGAGAGGAATCCTGTTATCCGTAGTAAGACCGATTATTTTTTGCCTGTTCGCAGCTTTAGGCAGGTCATCATCAATTTTGTCGTTTCCCAAAACGTCTATCATGACAAAATCACCCTCCTCGACACTTTCCAAATCGTCCTGCGGTCTAAAAGGATTATCGTTCCACGGACTTATATCTATTATAAATTCTACGGGATCGCTTTTAATGTTTTTGTTTATCGCTATCGCTTTGATTTTTACCTTTTGCTGATTAACATTCTCGTAGTCGGCTCTGTATTCGCCGGTTGTCATTATTTCATTAACTACACAACTGCTGCCGCAATTATTGTACGCAAGAGAAAACCAATCGCTTATATCTTTTCCAGACAAATCTTGTGCACTCAAATATTCAAATGAAACAGTATTGCAGGGGTCGTTACCGACAGACAAAGTTCCGACTTTTTTATATATGTTGCCCTGATAATACTCAATTACTCTTTCCTGAGTAAATTGCGGTGTAAATTCTGTTAAGTCCGGATCGTCCGACAATATTGTTATCGTAATAGGAGCGGGAAGCGAGGTTTCGATATCACCGACTTTGTTCAGGTTTTTAAATTCTATCTTGAACGTTGCCGCACCTTTATTGTCGCCGATGTCCACTATTCCCAACGGAATTCTGAGAGTAGTCGTATTCCCTTCAAAACTTAACGTTTCGCTAAACGTCTTCACATACACCTGTCTGTCTCGAGGATGATTTGACGAAAACGGCAACGGAGTCATCCCGACTTTACCGTTTGTTTCTGTTATTTCATAAGTAAACGACAATTTTGCACCCGCCGGCAACATTTCGCTAAGTTCAATTACTATGGCCGTATCGTAGTCGCGGTTTTTTGTCGCCGACCACTTGTAATTATTGTCTATAATTTTATTATTTGGAAATCCGGCGGGATTAAAATACTTCGGCTCGTCGCAAGTTTGCGGTTTATTCCATCCGGTCGTTTCCCAATTCCAATATTTATCTTCCGGAAACGTTTGATCTTGTGCGTTTATCGTAATAGTAGCCGGATCGTACGGAACAAAAATAAAAATGTCTCCCGTACTGCAAACTCGAGAAACTCCGCTATGAGTGGCTGCGCCGTAAGCCCAACAGAAAAAAACATTCTTCGCTAACACTTGACCGATAACGGTTCCACCGGACATCACGTAAAATTCTCCATATGGAGCAATGAAAGTCCCTACAGCTGTTGTAGAATTAGAACCGAAAGCGATTGCGGATTTAACATTCTTATATTCATCGTCTTGATAGCCGGTAATTCCTTTGTTTAATGAAATAACTAAAATTTGTCCTTCAGCTTCTTTCGGTATTGTACAATTCTGAAAACCTTCTGGTGCAAAAGTTCCGCCTACTTTTACACCGTTTGTACCGGCATCTAATTTAAATTGACCTTTAATATATATAGTAGTTTTGTAATTATTGGAAGCATCAGGTTTTATCAATAATTTAGCATTAGGAGAAATTTGTATATTTCCGTCAAAATAATATACTCCCGGCTCCATATACACATTAAATCCTTCGGGTATCGTTAAATTATTAATAAAATGCCCGGGTTTCAAAATGTGATTGTTAGTGATGGTAGGATTCTGTATCAAACCCGAAAAACTCATATTTTCAACATTGGGAAATTTCGGTCTTGATGTAGGAACACCGTTTGTCAAAGCATAAAGAGATGCACTTTCTTGCCTAACTACACCTGTTAAGTTTTGAGCCCAATCCGGAGAATCGGTATTACTTACATATCCAGCTGCAGGAGCAGTACAAGCCGTATGATTATTATATACAAGCCGAGAACCATTTGCAACTTTAATTTCTTTACCGACATTTCTAAAATATGCGCCTTGTGCCGTTTGAACATAATACCACGAGCAACCTCTGCTGTTATCAATTGTTCCAGCTGTCCCTACAATACCGTTTAACGGTGTACGGCAAACATTGTCTACACGATAAACACTATCGGCATAAACCGAATGCAGCATCAAACTTCCATCTAAATCAGGATTAAGATGGTCATTCCCTATAGGCATAAATTGTTGATTTTGCCCGAAAATCAAACCAACGCTCGTTAAAAGAACAAACAGAATTACTGGGGGGGGGGGGCACAGTTTAAATTTTTTCATAATTACCTCACAGTTTGACAATTACATTAGTATTTTACATCTATAACAAATATAATCACAAAAGTTATAATTTTCCGAAAAAATTATAACTTTTTAAAAAATTAATGAAAACGACAAGATAAATAAATTGGAAATCGACAAAATTTTCCCGTCGTTATCGGAATTGTTTCCGTAAAATTCCCTTTGCCAAAACCCGTCATAACCGTTTACCGCGATAAACATATACCCTATAGAATACTCAAATATCGAACTCTTCCCGATATTTTTTTGCGCAAACAATCCGGTTTTTACACTGCCGCCCAATCCGTCATATTTTTCATAGCGTTTGTTTGAAAATTGAACAAATTCCGAATATATCGTATCACGCTCCGAATATCTTGACAAAACAAACGCCGCGCCGCCGATAAATCCCGCCTTATCCACTCCTTTGATACTAAAGTATGAGGAATCAAAGCCGATTTTATAATCCGCCGAAAGCGAAAACGAGTTGTTTGAAAGACGCGAAACCGTTTTTAATATTTGTATGCTGTCAAAACTATTTTCTATTTTGTAAATGGATTTCATTCGATTAAAAGAATATCCTGCGCCGATATTGAGCGACGATTTTGAATCCAAATTCAAAGAAACGCCCGTTTCAAAATAAAACGAAACGCCGGAAGCGGTCGCCGGCTGAAACCAGTTCTGGCGGATATACTTAAGCTCGCCTATCTTTTTCACCGTAGAAAAAAGCGAATCCGCCCGTTTTTTTAAAAAATCCGAATATTCTTTTTGAATTT
>JAIRUI010000084.1 GCA_031254455.1 Chitinispirillales bacterium
GAGTTTCGCAAAACTCTTTCACTAAACCAAAAGTAATTATTGGAAAAATCACTTTCGTTGTTGAACGTGAAAGCATTTTTTCTATTTTAGACACGCAATATGTTAATTCATTTTCCATAATTTATGCTGTTTTATTGTTAAATGAACGTTCGTAAGGATATGACCTTGTTCTTTTCGGGGATACCCATTTTGAAACAGCAAAAGAAGTTTTACCGTCTTGCAGAAGACAATATGAGGGAACCTTATTAATGTCGAATTTATTGATTTCAACAGTTTGCAAGTCTTCCGACAGAAGCGCCTTATATTTAATTCCCGTTATTTTACCTGTAATTTCCATATTTCCTCAGTATAACATACCGCTCAGTATAACATGCAAAATACGTTATGGCGGCAATCAATGTAAAATTCGCTCACTCTTGTTTTAATCGAAATCTTTGGCTTTTGCAAGAAGCCCCATAGTCATTTTCGCCTGTAAAACAGGTTCGTTTTGAGAAATTTTAGTTTTTAGTTTTATTTCTTTTCCATAATCTATAATAAATTCTGCGTTTTCGATTTTCATGAATCGTGAGCAAATTTTTTGTACGTTTTCATCGCTTCCGCAAATCGTCAACGTCAAATTCTCGTCTTCGCATACGAGTTCTTTCACGCTCAAATTCCGTGCAAGAATTTTTATTCCAATAAAAAGCAAAAGTTCTACGACAGGTTCGGGGATCGCACCGAATCTATCGACAATTTCATTTTGAAAATCATTCAACTCGTCTATGGTTTTTGCCGAAGTGCATTTTTGGTAAAGCATAATTTGCAGCGATGTGTCGCTGACGTAATCCGACGGGAAATACCCGTGAAGTTTTATACGGATTTTTGGTTCAACCGTCTGTTCCGTCTGATTTTCAATATTTTTAAGCCGCTCAATTTCCTCTTTGAGCAACTGACAATAAAGTTCAAAACCGACCGCCGAAATTGAGCCGCTTTGGTCTGTTCCTAATAAGTTCCCCGCGCCGCGAAGTTCCAAATCCCGCATAGCAAGTTGAAATCCGCTGCCTAAATCCGTATATTGTTCCAACGCTTTAAGGCGTTTCATAGAATCGTCTTTAACCGTTTTGAACGATTTCACTAAAAAATACGCAAACGCCTGCAAATTGCTTCTTCCTACTCGTCCGCGAAGTTGATACAGCTGCGACAAGCCCAATTTATCGCTGTTTTCAACGATAATCGTGTTAGCGTTAGGAATGTCTATGCCGTTTTCGATAATCGTCGTGCAAATCAAAATGTCGTATTGCCCCGCAATAAATTTCCCCATAGTTTTATCGATTTTCTCGCCTTCCATCTGTCCGTGCGCCATGGCGATTTTTGCATTCGGAACTAATTTTTCGATTCGCAAATACAATTCGTTAAGCCCTTCTATTCTGTTTAAAACAACAAACGCCTGCCCGCCTCTTTCCAATTCGTTTTCAAGCGCCGATTTTATTAAATCGTCGTGAGATTCGGCAACCCGCGTTTCAATGGACAATCTGTTTTGCGGCGCGGTATTTATAAGCGACAAATCGCGTATTCCCGCCATAGACATGTGCAAAGTCCGCGGAATAGGCGTCGCACTCATCGACAAAACGTTTATAGAATGTCTGAAATTTGTAAATAAATCCTTTTGACTGACGCCGAATCTTTGTTCTTCGTCTATTATCAGCAGTCCCAAATTTTTGAAATTCACGTCTTTTGACAAAATTTTGTGCGTACCTATTAAAATATCTATTTTACCGTCTTTTAATTTTTGTTTGATCTCATTGGATTTCGCATCTTCCACAAGACGGCTTAACTCCTCTATTCTCACAGGAAACTGCGCCATTCTCGCCTTAAAAGTCTGCGCGTGCTGAGACGCTAAAATTGTAGTCGGAGCAAGAACCGCCGTCTGAAATCCGCTCATTGCCGCTTTAAACGCCGCTCGCATCGCCACTTCGGTTTTGCCGAATCCCACGTCTCCGCAAACCAATCTGTCCATCGGTTTTTTGTCTTCCAAGTCCTTTTTTACCTGCTCAATCGCACCGATTTGATCAATGGTCGGCTCAAATTCAAACAAATCTTCAAACTCGTTTTGCCATTTGCCGTCTGCTCCGAAAACTAAACCTTCGCTAAATTCACGTTTTGCGTAAAGTTTTGCCATTTTTAGCGCCATTTCCTGCAACTGTTGGCGCGTCCGTTCTTTTTTTCTTGCCCAAGACGGACTTCCAAGCTGCGACAGTTCGGGAGAAAGACCGTCTTTCCCGATGTATTTTTGGATTTTGTAATAATCGATAATCGGCACTTGCAGCATCGCTTTGTCACGGTATTCAATGAACAGACAATCCTGCTCAAATTCGCCGATTTTCACTTTGTCAACCCCTATATATTTTCCGATACCGTGGTCAACATGCACTACGATATCGCCTCGAGAAAGTGAATCGTAATTTATAGAAGCCGCGCGTTTCGCCATTTTTTGAGCGTATTTTTTACTGAAATTTCTGTCGAAAATTTTACTTTCATTGTAAACGAAAATCTTTTTTTTAAGTGAAAAAAAACCGTTTTTAATCGCGTTAACTTCTATTGTCGGCGCTTCGACGTTTTGTTCTTCAAGCATTTCTTTGAGTCGATTGGCAAAGCCGTGGTTTTCGGCAAAAATTACAATTTCAAACCCCATTTCGCGTTTATGATACAGGTCTTTTAAAAAAAGCGCAAAATCGCCGTTAAACGAATGCTGGTTCATAAAATCGAAACTGTAATTATTATAATCTTTTTTGTTTTGGGCGTTCACAAAACATGTCTTGAAATTGTCGTATTTTTTCAAAATTTCGGATGAAATCAAAAGTTCTTCGGGCTGTGAAATAAACGGTGCGACAATTTCTGGTACGCGGCTTTTATGGCTTTCATAATTGGCGATTTCACGTTCATAGCATCTGTCAAAATCAGGCGGCCCGTTTTGAATAACCAAGGTGTTTTTTGGGAAATATTCAAAAATATTCGTTTCTTTTCTGTCGAACCATTTGTAAAACCATTCCAATCCGTCAATTTCATTAAAAACGCTCCAAGAATGTGCGATAAATTCGTAGTTTTTTTTGTCGATTCTGTTTTCTTCGCAATATTTTTTTATTTTGAGCAAGGCTTCGTCGCGTTTCTCCACTGACGGCGAAAATTCTCGCATCGGCAAAATCGTAATTTGACTTATCGGCTTGATTGAACGCTGCTTAAAAATGTCAAATTCACGAATCGAATCTATTGTATCGCCCCAAAATTCCAATCGAATCGGATTTTCACTTCCGAATGCGTAAATATCAAAAATCCCGCCTCGTTTTGAGTATTGTCCGGGACTATTCACGGAACTTTCCCGCGTAAATCCGGCGTTTGTAAGTTTTTGCGCAAGCAACCCTGGTGCGATTTCTTCATTGACAACAAGCGTTATCGTCGAATTGAACAGGTCTTGCGCGGCGGCGATCGGCTCAAAAATCGTAGAAATCGGCATTACGACTATTTTTGCCTTTCCGTCAAGGATTTCGTTTAAAACAATAAGCCGCCGCTCGCGTATGGGACCAAAAACCGAGCGCATATTATACGGCACGTTTTGCGCTTGAGGAAACAATTTCGCACAGTCGTTCTCCAAAGAATTTAACTCCTCGCAAATTCTTTCGGCGCTTTTTTGGTCTTGCGTCAAGACCGCGCACAGATCGTTTTTCTTGTTTTTGTAAATGTCGTAGATCAAAAAAGAATCGACGCTTTCGGCGATTCCGTTCACATAAACGGAATTTTTTTGCGATTCTTTCGTAATTTCGTCGAATAAAGGGTTAAAATTCATAGATTCTGCGGCTGAAATTCTTTTGTAAAAAGAAAATGAGTCAGGAGGGATTTGAACCCGCGACCCACGCCTTAAAAGGGCGTTGCTCTACCAGCTGAGCTACTGACTCAAAAAATATCTTATCAAAACGAGACAAATATACTTTTTGCGTTTGGAAAAATCAAGGATACTTTTATTTTTTGATAATTTTACCCGTAAATAAACTTAAATCATAATAAAAAACGGGTAAATCGAAAAAACACAACGAAGCAATACGTTACATATCGCTTCGTTGTAAATATAAGTTTAAATTAATTCTTTCAATTCTTTGCTTCAAAAACCGAAATAGTCAAATCCTCATAAGAACCTACAAAAATTTTTCCATTGCCGTTACCGCAAACGCCGTGCGGATTGAAATAAGCCGAATTTTCAAACGGTACCTGTTTAATTATTTCACCGTCTGCCGTTAAATAGGTTAATTTACCATTGTCCTTACATTCCAAAATATAAAAATTTCCGTCTGCAAAACCAACGTCTGCATCACTGTCAATTACTTTTTTAGAGGAATATTTGTTGTTGGAAATTACGCCGTATTTTCCTGCCGTATAATCGGTCTCGATAGTTACCGTTGTCGCGCCGGCGGATTTAATTGAAGATATAGGTAACTGTGTAGTTGCATTAAAATCAATTTCCTTGTTCGCCAAAGAATACTTATACACGTTGCTTCCGCTTCCAAGCCACAAAGCGTTTGTGTTTTGGTTGTAAGAAATCGTCTTAACCGAATTTTTTGCACCCAATTCATCTACAGGACTTAAAGAATTATTGTTCAAATTGAATGTTGCAACATAAGAATCTTCGGAGAGATCATCATTAAAACCCTTAAGCATGAGTAAGTACGCTTCATTGTCCGAAACGAATTCAATTTTTGCGGGGTCCGCTCCTGCAGTCGCACCGTCTAAAATCGTTTGCGCCGTTGCGCTTGTCAGGTCGATTTTTGTAATTCCGCCGTCCACGGCAAAATAATCGCCCATATCCAAAACGAACAAATTATTTCCGCGAATTTCAATTTCAACAACGTTCATAAAATTGCTTTCAAACGTCCGTAAAACATTTCCCGCTTCATCGAGTTCCAAGATTTTGGAGTTACCCGCCGGAACCCAACCATTAAAGTATTGAAATGCCGCGTAAATTTTCCCGTTATTATACTTAACGTCCTGCAACTTTGCTTGACTTGCTTCCGGAAGACTGCTTAAATCAATACTTCTTTTATAAGTAATGTCACCCCCCCCATTACCATCCCCATCATTACTCGACTTTGAACAGCCAAACAACACCAAAGCGGCAAACGTCGCCGCCAAATACAAATTAAACCACTTTTTCATAAACCCTCCTTAAAGGTTACAAGTTAATAAGACACATTATATTTCCCATAAAACACTGCTTTTCATACTGATTCCCGGATACCTCAAAACGAAATATTGATTCTCAAGCGCCGTAATTTTTTCGGGTGAATTTCCCGCCGTGCAAATATCATAAACCCCGATTTGCAACATGATTTTATCTATTTTTTGTTCCAAAACAAAATGAAAAAACGAAAGCCCTTTTCTTTTTTCATCGAAAGGAACACGATGAATATTATATAAATCGTGATAATACGCTGACTTATACGAAAACGACGGAATGAAACAAAAGCCTGCGAAATCGCCGATTTTTATCTCGGTATTGATTTTCAAACGGCTTTCGTTGGGCAAATAAAGTTTTTTATTGCTTTTTTCGCTCAAATTGCGCGGTTCTTGATAAGTCAAATTATTTTTCAATTCGACTTTTGGGGAAATCTTATAAAAAATATCGTTTTCAATTCCGTAAGTTATTGATTTTGCAATGTTTTGCGCTTTCCCGACATTACCGAAATAAACAATGCGTATCAAGTCGTGCGAATAATTGACAAAACTCGCCGTCGATACTTTAATTTTGTCATAAGATCCTGAATTTATACCTACTTGCGATGAAAAAATCTTTTCCGGCAGCAAATTTGTGCTTGGGATTATGCCGTAATAACCGTATCGTTGGCGCAAATTTGGTATTCTCTCCGCAAAAACCGCATCTGCAAATATTTGTATCGGCTTAATTAAAAAGTAATTATTTATATTAAATCGCAGGGATTTATCGGAATCGCAATTTGTAGCGTCGGGGATGTTTTTATAGACAAAGCCTTCTTTCCAATTATTAGTTTTATCCGCATATCCGCGAATAGTTCCGCCCAAAATTATTTCCGGATAAGGCGTAAAAAAAGACAAATCGGCGGAAACCGCGCCGTTGAGACGATTAACTTCTCTGTCGCTTATATCAAATCCCGTGATTTCGTTTTGATAATTTATTTTTTCGAAACGTGTCGAAGCGTATAAAGATACGGCGAAATTTCGTCCCGCTTCAAATTTATGAAAATACCCGAAATCAAATACCGAATTTTTTGTCGCGATTTCACCTTTTCCGTTTTTTGGCAAAAGAGAATATGGGAACGCTATATTATCTTTACTTGTCCAACAGAATTTGTCGTTTGAAAAAATCGCGAAAATATTGATTTTGTTCTCAAATCCGCCATGAAATTTTTGGGTTAACGAAAAAGCATAGTCTCCGTTTTCATCGTAAGCGCTTTGGTTGCGAAATTTATAAAGAACTCCCGCCGGCGACGGAATTTCGTAGATTGAACGAAAAACCGAGAAATCACCGTTAATGTCAAAGTTTTTTTGTGAATTTTTTATATTTCCCGAAAGCGAAAACGAGCGGTATTTATTGTTGTCCATAGTTCGTATCGTATCGTCTTTTTCGTGACCTTTCCCATAAAAAGTTCCGTTGTAATCCATATATTTGTAATTATTTTCCGCAGAATGCCAATTTCCTGAAAGCGATAATTTAGTTTTTGGACTTACGGGAATAAAATTGATATTTACAAAAGAATGAGTTTCACCGAAACTGCCTAAAAGTAAAAAAAACTGTGAATTAAAATCAAAAATATTTTCATCGTTGTAATTTTCGGTAATAATGTCCACCGCGCCGCCAAGCGTATTACCGCCTAATTGCGCAGGGACAAAACCCTTGTAAATCTTTATGTTTGAAATATTTAAGCCGTTAAATCTTGACATATCGACTGTTGCGCCGGCGGCGCTTGCTACGGAATTTCCGTTTAAGAAAACGCCAAGCCTTCCGCCTGAAATTCCGCGGATAGAGAAATTCTCAAAATTTCCGACCGCACCGCCTCTGTCTTTTTGAACGCCGCTTTCAAAAGCGATCGTTTTCAAAACACCCTGCGATTTCGCTTTTTCACCCGAAACTCGTTTTACAATACTTTCATTTTGAACGGCAGAGTCAATCTCTTCGACGATAAGCATCGTGTCGGCAAAAAACTGCGCGAAACTTAAAACACTGCAAAACATTATCGGCAAAAAGACCGAATAAAATCTCAAAATTCACTCCGAAAAAAACGTATAAGCAATTAAGTCATCAGCAAAACCGCTCTGAAAATTTTACGAAGGTCTTCCGGCTTAAATCTTAAATCTCCGCCTTCCCAAAAAACTTTTTCAGTGGCGTTTTGTCGAGATTTTTTGCAGATTAATACGGCAACTGTGATTGCTTATGATTTTCACATAATTCCCTGACGCGCAAAACTTACCGGAAATATACTATATTGCACAATAGAACAAGATAATTAGAACCTTGCTTTCGTCGATTATACAAAAAGTATTTTAATTGTCAGGGAAAGGAAATTAAATAATGAAAAAAGAAACTAAATCAGATATTATCGCTTTGGCTATTGCGTTCGTCATCTCATATACCGGATATATAATAATGGGAATTTCCGACTACTGCGACGATAACGGAGAAAGTTTTCTAGAAGTATTTTGGGAAACGCTCTTAGTCGGTCTAACATCTCCATTGCCTATGATATGGACTGGCTATCCTTTTGTAATTTACCTTATTATTCGTTTTTGTATCAATAGATTTTCCCATTAATTAAAACTCACCTTGTATTCCAAACTGCCATCCGCCGCCTTTTCTTTTAAGATATATTGGCGAGTTTTCTTTTTCTCTCTAAATTTTTCCGCGACTTCTTCTAATCGACTTTTTTGTTCCGGCAGAGGATTTATATCTACGTTTTTGGAATTTTGTTAAGGCGCTTTTTCCATTCTTCATCGCTCATTTTAAATCCTTATTAACCGTCGGCGTTGATTTTTTCTATCAGTTCTTTAATCACCCTGTCGGCGTCTTCGTACGGAACTTGACATGTTCCGACCTGCCGATGCCCGCCGCCGCCATATTTAAGAAGCAGTGCGCCTACGTCGGTTTTTGACGTCCGGTTTACGACCGAATGTCCTACCGCGATAGGGGCGTTGAGTTTTCCGCGTCCGTCAACTATCCAAAGTGAAATGTTTTGTTCGGGATAAAGCGAATAAATATAAAAGCGGTTGCCCGTATAAATATCTTCTACTCCGCGTAAATCCGTAACGATAGCGTTTTTGTAAATTTTAGTATGTTTTTCAAGCATTTTGCGAAACAATTCTGTTTGTTCTTTATATAATTCCACTCTTTCCTTAACGTCCGGATTTGCAAGAATTTCATCAATAGTTTGCGTTCTGCACACTTCCATTAAAATTTCCATAAGTTCATAATTAGATATTCTGAAATTTCTGAATCTTCCGAGTCCTGTACGCGGATCCATCAAAAATCCGAGTAAAATCCAGTCCTTCGGATTAAGAATTTCGTCGGCGGTAAGTTTTCCCGCATCTACTTTATCGACCCATTTTACCATTTCTTTGAAATGCGGTAATTTTTTTTCCGCACCGTAGTATTCGTAAATGACTCTTGCGGCGCTGTCGGTAACACGGCTTTCGCCTTCAAACTTCATATTTTTTCCAAGCCGTTCGGTTTCGCTTGAATGGTGGTCAAACCATAATTTACATCCCGGAACATACGGAACATTCGCTAAAATATCGTTGTCGGTAATATTCACAACGCCGTCTTGTAAATCTTTGGGATGAACAAATTTCCATTCGTCGATTAAACCGAGTTCTTTGAGCAACGCTCCGCATGCCAAACCGTCAAAATCCGATCTTGTAACTAATCTCATAAAACAATCCTTTTTTGAATATTCTTAATATAGGAGAAATTGTCAACCGCTTCCAAAAAATATATTTTCTCAATACATAAAAAGTTGTTTTTTGTTAATTTATGTAATATTTTGTCTTTGAATAAAATATTTTCTCGTTGAAACGGAGAGAAATGTATAGAAAAATCATAATATCCGTAATTCGGATTATATTCTTAGTTTGCCCGATTTTATGGCTCGTATTTATTGTCGATTACAGATCGGTTGCGGATCTTCTGAAATCGTTGAATTTATATATAGTTTTGTTTTTATTGACGCTTACTTTTGTTCGTTTTGTACTCACGTCGCTTCGATTTTGGTTTCTTATATCGCCGTTTTCCAACAATATAAAGGCTGTTGATTTTATCCTTTTGGATTGGAAAGCGCGTTATTATTCCATAATTATGCCGTCAAGCGCCGGGCAGGATATTTCTCGCGCCGTTTTATTGAAAAAACATCTTTGCGTCGGAGAAATTCTTGCGATTTCGGTGTTTTTTAGAATGACGGGAATAATAACGCTTGTTTTGCTTTCGATTTTCGGATTTTTTAGATTATATTTTGAGCAAGACGTTTCGGGGGCGATGTTATTCGCAGCGATTGTGTTTTTCGCGGTATGTACGATATCGTTTGTTTTTTTTTCCGAAAAAGCGACAAAAAAAATATTATCGCTGCTGCCTTCAAAAACTCCGAAAAAACTTGTCGAATTTCTTGTAGGCGCTTCACAGGCGATTCTGTTATATAAAAAACACGCTAAACTCGTAATATTTAATTTGATTTTCTCGCTTATTTTACACCTTTTGTACATCCTGTTTGTCGTGATTTTAATTTATTCTATCAGCGGTGAATTTAAAACGCTGGAAATCCTGACTTTTATTCCGTTGATAGAAATTTTTTCGGCGGCCGTACCGTTTGCGCCGAACGGAGCCGGAATACGCGAGGGGTTGCTTATATTGTTTTTTAACGTAATAAACCAAACGAAAGAACAGGCGTTTTCGTACATTACCTTTAACACGATAACTTATTTGATTCTTTTTTTGGGGTTTTTTGTCATAGTTTTCGAAAAAATAAATAAAAAGTTCAAGTCAAAACTTACTTAGTCAAGGATTGTTTGGGGAGATGGACTTTCCACTCAAATTTCTGTTGATATTGACGAAGGAGTTAAGCGTTTTTCGTCAATACATTGTGATGAGTTAGTGAGTATTTCTAAAAATATTTTAAATTTGAAACGCGGCGTTTTTCGGACAGACTTCCTGACAAATATCGCAGCCCTGAACATAACCGAAACAATCAAAATTCTCATCGACTTTATAATTATTTTGATAGGAAATGCACTTATTGCAATCTAACGTGTAGTTTTCGACAAGTGCGCCTGTCGGACAGGATTTTATACACTTATTGCAATTTCCGCACGAATTTTCTTGCGAATTTTTATGACTTTCTTCAATTTCAAGTTCCTTATCAATAAGTAAAACCGCAATGTTACAAAACGAGCCTATTTTGTTTGAAATAAAAAGCGTGTTTTTGCCTACAAACCCGAGTTTTGCTTTTTGCGCCCAATATTTTTCAAGAATCGGAGCGGAATCGACGCAAATCCTCGAATTTGTGTCCGGTAGAATTTCGTTTATTTTTTGCGATAAGATTCTTAATTTCTTACGCATAGAAACGTGATAATCCTCCTGCAAAAGGTAACGTGCGACTTTGTTTTTTTGCGGAGTTACCAGAAAATTGTGGCTTTGTAAAACGACGATAACGCTTTTTGCGTTTTCCAAAAGCAGTTTCGGATTAAAACGAATATCGACGTTTTTTTTAATCCATTCCATTTTCGAGTTAAAGCCGTTTTCAAGCCAATTTTCAAAAAATCGCCGGTATTCGCTTTCAACTTCGCAGACTTTCGCAAATCCGCAGTCGTCAAATCCTATTTCTGCGGAAAGACTGCGGATCTTTTCTTTAATCTGAGTCGAATTTTGCAAAAGATTATGGCGGGTATTTTTTGCAAACGCCGTATCGGTATAAATTTTATCGGATAACGTTAATTTCGCTCCTTTTACTTGAAAATAATTACCGTATAAAATAATATATACTAGAACTTAATGTTTATATCCATTAGACAGTATAAAATCTGAATTTAAGTTTTTAATTAAAGTTGCCAAATAAACGGGAAATATTTGTATTGCCGATGAAATAAATATTATTTTACCAATACCACAAAAACGGCTTGTGAAATACCTGTTAAATTGTATTTCAACAAACCTTAGTTTATTTGCTATTAGCAACAAATCAATCCTTTTGGGTTGTTCTGCTTTGTTGCTCATTAGCATATAGTTAATAGGTACATGGTCGTTTTTGTGGTAAATTATGATTATAGGCAGAGCAGCCTTTTCAGATATTTACCGCTGTCAAGTTCTTTTCTTCCTTTATTCATAAGATTTTAGATTCGGTAACAAGCATAGCGTTTTTTGTATAACTTTTTGATTCTTAAGGGTAATGTTATGAAAAAGGTGTTTTTGATTTTATTGGCGTTGTTCGCTTCTTCAATTATAGGCGATGTAGTTAAACCGCAAGCGCAAATATATCCGGCGGATAAATACAGAGAGAATGACGGCGTAAAATTGTGTTTAGTTGCAGAATACGGACTTTATGGCGACGCTTCACCGTACGGGCGGCGGCGTGCAAGCAAAAAAGCGCAAAAACTAAACAAGAAAAATCCAAATCATTATTACTTTGTTGATGATGTAGATTCAGTCGCCGTATCGTATTTCAATACTGATTTTGACAGAATTGTTCATCGTATGGACTATATTTGCAAAGTTAGAGAATATAAAAAGTGTGAATAGCAGGGAGATGAAATAATGGAAGCGACAAAACAGCAAATTTGGGAAATAATGGACGAAATTACCGAAGTGGTAAAAAAGCCGCTTCAGTATAAAAATCCATATCCATGTTATTACTTGAAAAAAGAATCAAACGAACAACTACTTGAACAAAAAATGCAAGAATTTGACAAATCAACAAAAGGACAATTAGCATTAGGGTTTAAAACAGCCCAAACATTAAGTAGCCTTTATAATGAAATAAATGCTATTCATGCGATTTACTCAAAAATATATTACGATAACGACGACGACATAAAAAACATAATGGACGAAAATGATATGATTGAAGCGGTTTTGTGTGACTATGGCTTGTATAATTACGATAAAGACGATTTGGAGTTATTTAAAGAATACGATGAAGAAAAAAGAAATAAAATGTTGAGTATCAGAAATGAAATTCAACAGTATGCAAAGGAATATAAAAAACGAAGTGATAAATTGTTGAGATTAAACGGTAAATTATTAGAAGCGTTACAGATTGCAAATGTCCCTGAATATACAGGAAAGGATGTTTTGAATATGGGGCTTGAAATTGGAAAAGAGTACGAGGTTTTTAGTAGAAATAATGGTTGGGAAGTAGCGGTATTGATAAAAATTACAAAGAAAAATTTGGTTTTTGAAAGGGCTATTTCCGGTATGCAACGATTGTTAAAAATTAAAGATGCCGGGTATATGATTAGATTTACCGGAAATGAAAAAAAACATATTTCTTATGCCAAAGAATTTATGTGGTAATTTTAGGAAAAGAAGGAAGAAAATGAAAAAGACTTTGTTGATTGTGTTAGCGGTATTTACCGCTTGTATGCTTTTTTGTTGCAGTAATGGCGAAACTTACACTTTTCGCTGTTTTTTTGCTTGAAATTTTAATTTTGCCGTAAAGAAACGGCGGGAAAGCGGTTGTTGTGTCTTTTAGGGAAATGAAAATTGCGGCTTTGAGGAGTATGGAAGATTTTGATGTTCCGGCGACAGCTAATCAAATCGGTAAACACTCTATAGAAAAAGGATATTATTCCGGCGAAACAGGAAGAGAAAAAAGCTTTAGTTGGCCTTTTATTTTAGCTTGTCTTAACGGAGATGCGAGAGTAAAAAGAATAAAAAACGAAAGAAAAAACGAAAGAGGAATATATGCTTACTATTTAGCAAGTAAAGAGGCGAAAATAAAATTTCCCGGTGAAGAAATTACGGGAAATGAAACAGACGACGGCAATGTTACAAGCAAAAAAGAAACACCGTATCTCGAAGAAGATCTGCATAAACTTTTTGTATCATATCTGAAAAACGAGGGGGTTTATGCTAAAACTATTAATCACAAACAGGCAAAACACGTTGAACCGAATCAAAATTGGACGCACCCCGATATTGTCGGAGTAAAATTTTTGAATTTAACCTTAGCGGCGTCGGCGCGCAATTTTCTGAACGCCGTAAATAAAATGGATACGTTCAATATTTACTCCTACGAATTAAAAAGAGAAATACAATCCGATAGAGAACTTAAAGAATATTATTTTCAGGCGGTTGCAAATTCGACTTGGGCGAATTACGGCTATCTTGTCGCATTTGATATTAATGACAATTTGTTGGATGAACTAAAACGACTTAACAAATTGTTGGGAATAGGTTTTATTGAATTATCTGCAAATCCGTTTGAAAGCAAAATCGTTTGTTTGGCGCAATATAAAAATCTTGATTTCGATACAATAAGTAAATTGTGCAAACAAAATGAAAAAGATTTTGTCCCGTTTATCGATAACGTAAAAAATATTGTGAGCGCAGACGAAAAGTATCATGATTCGACGTTGCGCAATTTTGAATATGAAATCTGTGACAAGTATTTTAAGGCGAACGATTACGAAAATATTGAGAAGTATTGCCTTGAAAAACACATTCCTATAGACGACACGGAAGAAGGAGTAAGAATTTAACCATATTTGCGACAGAAACAGGATTACCGCATATAAGCCGTTAAAAAGCGAGATTTTTATCGTATTTCGCCGTTTTTTCTCTTACGAAACAAAACAATCTATGCAAAATATTATTTTATTGTGAAATTAATAGGAGAATAAAAAATGACAAAAGAATTTGAAACGAAAATTTTATGTATCGGAGCCGGATATGTCGGCGGTCCTACCATGGCGGTTATCGCTCAAAAATGTCCGAACGTTAAGGTAGTCGTAGTAGATATTAACAAGGCGAGAATAGACGCTTGGAATAGTAAAAATTTACCTATTTACGAGCCCGGACTTAGCGAAACGGTTAAAGAAGCGCACGGCAGAAATTTGTTTTTCTCGACAGACGTGGATAACGAAATCGCCAAAGCGGATATAATTTTTGTTTCGGTTAACACCCCTACGAAACAGTATGGAGTAGGCGCGGGGAAAGCGAGCGATTTGCAGTATTGGGAAAAAACCGCCCGTGCGATCGTCGCCGCTTCAAATACCGATAAAATTATTGTCGAAAAAAGTACTTTGCCCGTACGTACCGCGGAGGCGATGGAACGTGTTTTAAATTCAAACGAAAAAGGCTTGCATTTTGAAGTCTTATCCAATCCGGAATTTTTGGCGGAAGGAACCGCGATAGCGGATTTGCATAATCCCGACCGTGTTCTTATCGGTTCTATGGAAACGGAAAGCGGAGTCGCCGCACGAAATAAATTGGTCGATATTTACGCAAACTGGGTTAGCCGTGAAAAAATTATCACGAGTAACGTTTGGAGCGCAGAACTTACTAAACTGGCGGCAAACGCTTTTTTGGCGCAAAGAATCTCTTCGATAAACGCAATGTCGGCTGTTTGCGAGGCGACAAAAGCGGATATAAGCGAAATTTCGCGGGCTATCGGTACGGATACGCGGATAGGGGCGAAGTTTTTGAACGCCAGCGTAGGTTTCGGCGGCAGTTGTTTTAAAAAAGACGTGCTGAATTTAGTTTATATCGCCGAGTCCAACGGACTTGCCGAGGTCGCGCAGTATTGGGAATGGGTTATTAAAATGAACGAGTATCAGGAATCGCGTTTCGTAGAAAATATGATTCGCGCCATGTTTAATACCGTAGCGAATAAAAAAATCGCTTTGTTCGGATTTGCGTTCAAAAAAGATACCGGAGATACGCGGGAAACGCCCGCCTTGTTTGTAAGCCGAAAACTTGCCGAAGAGCGTGCGTTAATCACGATTTCCGACCCGAAAGCGCTTGACAACGCAAAAATCGATATGAAAAATTTGAGCGGCGTTCTTTACGAGATTGATCCTTATATCGCGGCGAAAGACGCTCATTCCATAGCGATCCTGACCGAATGGGATTTGTATAAAACGCTTGATTACGAAAAAATTTACAAAAGTATGGTTAAGCCGGCGACGATTTTTGACGGACGAAACATTTTAGACCATCAAAAACTGTTTGAAATCGGGTTTAACGTTTATCGAATCGGAAAACCTGCATTATTGCACTACGAAACGGCGTTGATCTAAAAACGTTTCCGGTCTGCCGAAAAAAAATAAACTACCGCTTATTTTTTCCGATACTCTGTAAAAAGGGGTAAAGGATGAATATTGAAATTAAAAGCTGTGAAATTGCGTACGGCGCCTGCGGCGTCTCTTTTGAATTTGTAAAAAACGACAGTGGCAAAGCGTCGTTAATCGTGAAAAACGTTGACAACGCCGATTTGTCGCAGGAGCGAAAACAAAATTTTTTACAAAAAATATCGGAAAAATTATCAAGCGGAAAAAAACTTAGCGGAAACGAAATGAGAATGTTACAGCAAAATTCGCCCGTTTTGTTTCAAAAGGCGGTTTTTATCGAAATGGAACGCAAACAAATAAAGAGACAACTTAGCGCTTGCAAATCCAAAAAAGAAGTACAGGACTTATACGACAGGAAAATGATGCAATTCTTAACGGAACAAAAAGCGATAGAACGGACGTCGATGCCTAAAGAAAAAAAGGCGGAGGCGATGGAGTTTCTGAAAATGCGCCGCGAAGCGTTTAACGACGAATTTAAAGAATTTAAGGAGTCCGCCCTTTATAAATCGCTTCCGGACAAGCGTAAAGAAAAAAACGACCGTTTTGATTCGACCGCGCAAAACAGAGAAGAAATCTACTTTTACACGAATAAAAAAAATAACGCTTTTGATTCTGAAACAAGCGGCGCGCAATCTTATTCCGAACAGGCGAGATTTGAAACCAAAGTAAACATTTCGGTATAAATTTCATATTTTTTGTAAAAACAAATATTATATTACGATAGAACATATAAACGGCTTTATTTGTGTTTGGCAATAAATTTGCCTATTTAATCTTAAAAAATATTTTGTTTTAAAAAAGGAGAAGAGGTAAATGCAACAAGAATACGATTTGGGAGAATTGCTGAAAAATCCTGACAAACGGCTTACGAAAGAGCAATATGAGAATTGGAACAAGTATATAAGTCAAGGAAATGACGACAAGTCGGCGAACGAGGTTGATATTAGCGCCGCGATCAATAAAAGGTGCGAGGAAATACGAGAACGCGGAACTTATGTGTTGTAGCGGTTCTATGTCTGACTTTAATTCGCAAAAGCGGTTTACCGAAATTAGCAAATTAGCGAATTTATATTACGAACGAAGTGATAAAATATTTATTGAGTACAACGAAAAAACTATAAATGAAATAGAGGAAAAATATTCCGGCCGTTTGTCGATTTTGAAAGAAGAAATATACGGCGATGCGATCGGACAGAAAATAGACAGACATAAAATTATTGCGTTGTATATTCAGATGTTTTTAGAAAATCCGCTGTTTACTGTTTTGCAAGGCAGAGAAAATCTATATCCGTCCCCATCTACGCTACTTATAAATGAGTACTTTTGCTTGGACATTGCAATAATAATTCTAACGAGATGGAATGAAGCGGCGTTGGACATAAATAAATTTAGCAAATATAAAATACATTTTTTGAAACTACTTGCATATTATAAGGGATATAGCGAACTCCATAAAAGAAATTTGGCTTTTACTTATGCGTTGGCGCACATCATACATTTTATTGAACTAAATTATTTGTAATTTCTCAAAATATACTTTCCACCGTTTTTCATCGTCAAATTTTTTCTCAAAAAACGGGGACGGAAAAATTCCGCCCCCGTATAAAAACCGATATTCGCGACAAAAGATTATTTAATCATTATCTTATGCTGCAATACCGAAGCGCCGGCTTGCTTCACGTTGAGAATCAACAAACCTTTAGCGAGATTGTTCGTTCTCAAACCGGTAACGTTTACGCCGTCCATAGCGTCAAACTTTACACTGCTTATCAAGCGTCCCTGCAAATTGTAAAGTTCCGCCGTATAATTGCCTTTTCTCAAATTCAGAGCGATTTGTCCGTTTCTGATTCCGGCAAACGACATGCGAACCGTATTTTGAACGACGTTTGACGCCGAATTATGCACCAAAGGACCTTCGACGTCCACATCTACGCCCTGCCCGAACCATTCGCCGTTTTTAATAAGCAGCGCCGAATGATCGTTCGTCTTGAACGGATTGATCGATACCGACCAGATTTTACCTGCGTCGTTATCCATCGACACGGGTTTTCTTCTCGGCGAATTATCCGGATCGGTATTGGTCGGATTTCCGTCGTAAGCGATCGCAAGGCTTGTAACGGCTTCTCCAAGATTCACGATAACGCTGATTTCTTCCTTGTGTACGTCGTTAACGGTTTCACCCGCTTTTTGCGTCAACGTCACCTTCCAATTGTCGCCGACATCGGTCAAATTCGCGTCAGTGTTGAAAGCGTTGGCGGTCATACGATATTTAACCGCTTCGGACGGGGTATATACGGCAAGTTTTTTAGCCGTAATCAATGTATCGACATGCCGCAAGTGTTCTTTGAGCTGGCTCTTTGTTATACCGCCCCACCATCCGCCTTTGTTGAGCGCCGCATTGTTAACGGGCCACAAATCGGGAGCGTCGTCGTTATACCAGTCGCCTACAATGTCTGCGACCGCGTGAAGTTCGCGAATCATATAACCGTTAAATTTGATTATCGAGTCAACCATCGCGTTTATTCCCAAAAGCACGTGAGCGTTGTTCGGCACAAGGAACTTCGGTTGATCGCTCGTAGGCGCCGTCCAGTCCTTATCGTTAATAAAGAACGCGTCGAAATCCAATCTGAACGGATGATAGAAATCACCTTCCATTGGTTTTCCGGATTTTGCTCCGCCTCGCGCCCCTACAAATTTACCCGCGTCAGGGTAAGTTACGCCTTCATACAAGTGATTGTGCGTTTTTTCGCTGTAAGCGTCATACGGATAGCCTAAATATTCGCTCTTTTTACCTTTTGCAAAGTATTCGCCCGCCGTCTTAACGTTTTTGTAAACGTTCGTGTTAATAATAGCGTTCGCGGTATCGACGTTTCGTCTGGTTTGCGGTCCGGCGACTCCGGTTCCTCCGTCCCAGCCTTCTATACAGAACAATTTAGCGACAAAACCCGGACGTCCTTGATCTCTTTGAGTTACAGACCAACCGGGTCCGCTTGTCGGACAGCCGGGGGGATTTTCACACCCCGGAGAAATCCAGTCGGTCGTTATTCTCGCTCCGTTGTAGTAATACGGATAGTCGCTTTTTAGCAGCCCTTCTTCAAACCACTGAACTCCCGTCGCGGCGATATAACCTTCCTGATACCCTTCCCATTCGTCGGCGTTGGGGTTGTAATTTGTATATGCCACATACACTTTTTGTCCGCTTGGAAGCGTAACCTCTTCGATAGGGTTTCCCTTGTAATTGGCTTTTTTAGTAATTCTTATACTGGGATCGTTCCACTTGACGCTCGTAGAGGGGTCGTAACCCGTCCAATAAGCAGGCCATTCTACCGTTACCATCTCGCTTTCCGCCGTAATCGTGAAAGGATGACCGCCGTCAGGAGCGCCGTCAACCCAATACGAACCATTGAGAATGCCATGGTTTACCGGATTTCCAAAACTTGAAGCGCTGTTAAGCATAGCATCGGTTATCGCGCCCGACCAGGAATCGGGACCAAAATTCAAAACGGACTGAGTAACGCCTTGTTTTGATTTTGCCGTAATTTTCCACGTTCCGACGACTTCCAAACCGCGAACCGAGGGCGGAACCGCAGGGTCGGTTTGAGAAACCGTTTTGCCAGGATAATAAATCTGCCACTGGTCCGCCGAAGAAGTGTGGTCTATGGTATGGTTGAATATTTCGTGTCCTTCGCCGACCATTTCAATCGCTTTTTTCCAGTCCGCTTCTTCGGTTTGTCCTACTATAACGCCCCAAGCCATCTTGATTTTGGGAAACTCCTTTGCCGCATCCCATCCCGGCTTTACCGATAATTCAAACGGCATACCGCCGAAGTCGTCTAATGTAATGGAGTATGCTCCGTTAGCGGCGTCTCTCCACGTAGGCACCTTAGCCTCTCCTGCGCCTATGTTGTTAAGAGCCGCGCTTCCGTTTGCCCCGTTCCACGTAACCGCCTTGAAATTCGGTCTTCCGCCGTTGTTCGCCGCAGAAAGCGAGTTGATAAGAACCCAAGGAGAAGTTCCGCCTTCCGCCGCAAATTCTCCAGGAATCGACGAACTGTCGGCCGCAAACTTCGCCCACCAATATAGGTCTTTATCGCCGAACTTGCCGTATTTAACGGTATCGCCCGCGCCATCCTGCCAACTGCCCTTATATTCGGCATCTTTCTTCCAATCGTCAGGACTTTTCCATCCGAAACACATTGAAACAGTTAACAACGCGACAATCGCCGCCGCGCTTGATTTTTTGAAGTTCATACTTCATACCACCTTTCTAAAAAAAGAAACAAAAAACAAATAATCCTCATTCTACGTTCTACGTCCGTATTTATATTTAGTTAAAGTACGGCAATATAGACGATCGTGCACCGGAAATATCGCGTCAAACACTTTTCTTTACTTAAGGTTAAATACATAAAAAAGCGACATTTTACAAAACGACAAAATTCTGTCGTTTATTTTTGTTCCGACTAAACGTGCGTCATACGTTGACGGCGAAAGCGCAAAATTCGCAGCATAAAAACGACCGTTTTTGTACGGCGAATTTGTTTTTATTAAATTTTTACGAAAGGACATTTATGTTATACGCTTATATTCGTGTCAGCACGGACACACAGACGGTTGAAAACCAAA
>JAIRUI010000085.1 GCA_031254455.1 Chitinispirillales bacterium
GGAACGAAATTGAGCGATTTTTCTTGTGGTTAAAGCGTTTTCGAAAAGTGTTCACTCGTTATGACAAGTTAGATGTGGTGTTCAGCGGATTTATTTTTCTGGCAATGTGTATTGACGCCTTGTTTAGTGTGAACACAATGTAGATAAGGTTTATATTCAACAAGGATATCCACCGGAGTTTTCCCCTTGTCGGTTAGAATGGAGAGATGGCAGTGGTTCGTTTGATATTGCTCCTTTTGTCAGTTTACAATTAACAAATATTTTTGCTCTTCAAACAGAGATGCTCTTTACCAAATATGGTTACATAGGATTTGACATTGTTGAAGGTAAATTGCTGAATGGTGGCTATGTTGATTCTAACGGTGATTTTATATTAACTCCGTTAGAGGATGGATTAAGGCAAACCAGACACGCTTTAATTTTCCCAGTTTTGGCAAAATTGACTTTTCAACCGGGGAAATTTTCAATACAAACGTTTGTTGGACCTCATTTCACCGTGAATGTCGGAAATCTTGAAGAAAGAAAAGACGAAAAAGTAACATATAGAATCGGCAAAGATATTTATGGACCAAAAACCAGGCAGCCTCCGATAGGATTAACGGCAGGTGCAAATTTCGGAGTTAAATCCGGAAGCGGAACAATATTTCTTGATGCCCGATATTTTACCGACCTCGGTTATTATGGATTGGCTGATTGGTTTTCTATTCGTCGCGCGAGATTGAGTTTAACCGCAGGATATGAGTTTGCACTTAACTCAAAAAATTCTTCCAAGTATTAAAGTTTTTCGATTTTTGTTTATTCCGTTTTCAAAATAACGAAAATAGTGTGAACGCACTATAGTTATTTAGTTTCGTCCCAAATATTTTTTGCCCAACTTTTCACGAATGATATTGCGCGAGCGGATTGAAATTTTAACGGATTTACCAATTTCAGCGTTGCGGCAATCTTATTTGATTCGTCTAAAAGCAAAGTCCATTTTTTAATTGTTTTTTCGGAAGCGCCGCCCCCGTGGCACAAAAGAAGCGCGATTTCTTTGTTTCTTAACGGATATTTTTCTATAAACGATTTCATTGCGGGAGCAACCGACCAAGCCCAGCATGGGGAACCCAAAATAATTTTGTCGTAATTATCCGAATTAAAATCCAAGTCCGCAATTCCCGGAATTTTGCTAAGTTGAATTAAACTTAAAACGTATTTCATAAATCCGTTCGGAAGTTCCTTTTTGAGTTCAATCACAAACTTGTCGGCATCCAAAGTTTTCGCGATTTCGTTGCAGACAAACGCCGTGTTTCCGTCCAACGAATAATAAACAACCGCTGTTTTCATCTCATTCTCCTTTACATAATAAAAAGTAAAATAATATTTGAAAAAAACAAAAACGTATGGAATTTAACCGAAAACCGAAATTACGTTTTTATTTTATTAAAGAATTCAAAAACGATGATTTGGTAAAGCAGAAGGTAAATCCGTTTAGTAAATTCCAGAAAACCTTAACGCTAACGCCGTCAAACAATATATGAAAAGCATTGCCGCTATAACGCGTATTATAATTTCTTTTAACTTCATAAAATTCTTTTCTTGACAAAGTACTATTACATAAGATATATTTATCCTAAGGGAGAAAAACTTAAAACAAAGAAATTTAATGGAAGAATTGTTAGATGTACAAAAAGGAAATATAGACCTCCATATTCACACACGTTTTTCCGACGGAGCATTAACGCCCGAAGAAGTACTTTTAGTTGCAAAGAAAAAAGGTTTGTCGGCTATTTCCATTACCGACCACGATGCTGTAGGAGCATATCCTTATGTAATTGAAAAAGGGAAAGAATCGGAGATAGAGGTTATACCCGGAGTAGAATTAAGTTGTGGAGTCGACAATAACGACATTCATATCTTGGCGTATTTTTTTGATTACGAAAATAAAAAATTATTGCAAACGCTTGAAGAAATGCGGGCGGCAAGGTTTACGCGGGCTAAAAAAATAGTTAAAAATCTTAATAATCTTGGGATTGATCTGCAATTTGAAACGGTTTTACGGTTTGCAGGAAACGGTTCTATCGGACGTCCGCATATTGCCGAAGCTCTTTTGTACGAAGAATTTGTTTATAGTTATCGTGAAGCGTTTGAAAAATATTTAGGATATGACTGTCCAGCCTACGAAGATAAAATGCACTTAACCCCGTTTGACATTTTTGATTTAATAAAAAGCGCGGGCGGTATTTCCGTTATGGCTCATCCGGGTATTACAAACGTTGATTATCTTATCCCGGAATTAATTGATCAAGGTTTATGCGGACTTGAAGTTTATCATGCCGACCATAACGTATTACAACAAAAACATTATGCGGAAATTTGTAAGAAAAATAAATTATTGTTTACAGGCGGGAGCGATTTCCATAGAATAACAAGTAAAATTCATTCGATAGAAATAGGATCGCCGCCGATTAGGCGTTCTCTTCTTGACGGTCTCAAACTAAAATACAAGGAGTTTTTGTGAGTGTGACAAAAGTGGTGCCTGTTATTCTTGCGGGAGGAAGCGGTGAAAGGTTTTGGCCGGCAAGCCGTTCCCAAAAACCAAAACAGGTTTTACCGTTAATAAGTGAAAAACTTATGATTGAAGAAACGATAGAACGAGTTATACCGCTTTGCTGTAATTCTGAAAAGCCGCTTATTGTTACGGGAGAAAAAATCGCAAAACCTATTTGTGAAATTCTTAATGTAAAATACGAATTTGACATGATAGTCGAGCCGATTGGTAAAAATACAGCTCCTGCAGTTGCGGCGGCGGCGGTTTGGTGCAAAAAAAATTACGGTGCGGACTCTGTGATGGTTATCGTTTCGGCAGACCATGCGATTCGTCCGCTTGAGAAATTTGTAAACGCGGTAAAATACGGAGTCGAAATTGCAAATTCGGAAAAAACGCTTGTGGTATTCGGAATCATGCCGAATCGTCCGGAAATTGGCTATGGATATATTGAATTGGGTGATGAAAAATGTGTTTCGTCGGACGGTATAAAAAGTTTTTCCGTTAATAAATTTGTTGAGAAACCGTCTGTCGAAAAAGCAAAAGAATATCTATCTTCGGGTAAATATTTGTGGAACAGCGGTTCTTTCATTTGGAAAACTGAAACGATTATAGAACAATTTGAAGAAAATATGCCGAGTTTATATAGCGATATTTTAAAATTAGAAGAAAGCGGTTGTACAAAAGAAGCTCTTAATAAATTTTATGTTGATTGCGTCAAAGAATCAATCGATTTTGGCATTATGGAAAAAGCAAAAAATGTTTCGGTAATCAAAGGTGTTTTTGAGTGGGACGATATAGGTACTTGGGAAGCGATGGTTCGTATCCATGGAAAAGACGAAAACCGTAATACTTGTGCTGGTAATGGTATATTTTCAACGGAAAACAAAGATTGTATAATTGTAAACAAATCAAAAAATTCGGTTGCGGTTATCGGTGCTGAAAATATGCTTGTGGTAAACGTCGATGATGCAACTTTGGTAATTTCCAGAGACAATTTGCCGGAATTGAAGAAATATATAACAGAAATGAAAAATGTGTTCCCAGAGAATTTGTATTAAAAATGGCAATTATACGCTTACGTCACCGTGCACTCGCTAATCCTATTCCGGCGGCATCTTACCATTGTCGATAATCTTTTGAAATTCTAAAAAGAATTCTTTGAAATACCTTAAAATAAAATAGCGATTTGATTTCAAATCGCTATTTTATTTTCAAATCCGAATAAACCATTTATTGTTCTGTAAAAGTATATGTATAAATTTTCAGTTGTTTTGTACCGTTATTTTCCATCACAGAATATGGAGTGTTTTTTGCTTCACTGAGGAACGTTTGACCATTAGTGATACTGAATATGCCTTCATTTCCTGTCCAAGTGAAAGAAAATGGCGAACCTTGTACAGATATCTTGAAGCCATCAAGCATTCCGTATTGTTCCTCTTTTCCCGTTCCATTTGCATTGAACGTAATGATAACATAATGGTCATAACCTTGTCCTTCGTAGTTATCCAATACTATTTCCCAAGTTCCTATTATCTCAAGCGAAGAATAATTATAGGGGGGGGGTTATTATCTTCATCTTTGGAACATCCTACAAAGAACATAACGCTGAACATTGCCAACACAACAAGAAAATTACATTTAATCTGTTTCATAAACCCATCCTTTAAAAAATTAAAACGTTTATTTGTAACGGTTATTGTTACCTTATTAACAACTTGCTTTCTATCTGTTTCCTAATCCGAATTCATATCCGACCGTGAAACTCAATTTTGCACGGTAAAGAAAATTTTCTTTTTTTGTCTCCGCTTTTTCGCCGGTAGCGACATAAAAGTTCGGTACGTCTTGAGAAATCACTCCTGCATCCGTGATAAAGCGAGCATCGACAAATACATTTCCAGGTCCTGCTTTTACTCCGAAACCTATTCCCCCAGTTATTCCTATAGGTGGATAATTAATTTTTTCTCCGCCAAATTCTTCAAGCAGTTCTTTATCGCTCCATTTTTCTTTTTCTTCTATGCCATACAGAGTATAAGTTACATTCCACTTTCCTATATTCGCAGTAATATGCGGACCTAAAAACGCTTGAATTACAAAATTGCTCGGATGAAATGTAAATTTTGCCAAAAGAGGAATAATCAAAGCGCTTCTTTTAAAATCAAATGTTTCTTCTTCGTCGCTATATCCTCCGCCCCATTTTGTTACAAGCATTTCCGTTTGAAGTGCAAAAGCATCGACTATCTGTAAACTGACAAAAGGCGCAACGTCAAAAGAAGCGCCGCCTTTATTCCATTTGGCGTCATAATAATCTATAAAAGATTCTAAATCTCCAAGCGGGCGGGAAAGTCCGACGCCGACTCCTAAACGAACGCCAAGATACACTCTTTTCGCGTCTTGCGCAAATGAAAGCGTACATGCCGCCATAATCGTCAAAACACTGAATAACCACTTAACATGTTTCATAAAAACATCTCCTTAAAATTAAAGTTTATGCAAAAGTGCAATGCTTGTCGCCGAAAATTAATAACTCTTATGAATTTATGGAAAGAAAACAGTGGTAAAATCAGAAAAGGCTGCTCTACCGAAATTCATATTTCTTGCGTAAAATACTGAATTGGCTCCATACCGAAAAGCAGAAGGCATATAAGCAGAACAGCCTATACAAGGCGGTTCACCTTGCTGCTTTTTAGCAGAGGTATGGTTGAAAAGCAGGGATAAAATCCCCGCAAGTCAGTATTTTACGCGTCAATAAAATAATATTATATTTTGATAAAAAGCAAAAAAACTTTGTTTTGTTAAATTTCTGCTTTTATTTTGTAAAAACATTTCTTTGCACGTTTGAATTTGCTCACAGTTTGTCGTTGTCAATAAATGTAGTAGTAGTTATATGCGCCTCATCAATTTTTTCATATATTAGACCTCTTGCGAAATCAATATTTTTTTAATTGATTATGGATTTTTCTTGTTTGTTTTTTAAATTATATTATTTTCCACTCTATGAAATACGAAAACATAAAAAATTACTCCGACG
>JAIRUI010000086.1 GCA_031254455.1 Chitinispirillales bacterium
TTAATTGGGGCTAAGTCGTAACAAGGTAGCTGTATCGGAAGTTGCAGCTGGATCACCTCCTTTCTGGAGAAACCAATTTCTCACTCGCATACATCTTAATCTTACATTATAATGTTTCAAGCCTTAACTGTCTTTAAGACGGTTGAGGCTTTTTTATAAGTTCTTTAAACAATCTCTCGCCAATCGTTGAAAATAAAATCAAATACGATAATTATTTTTATTCATGTAACAAATATTATTTTTGTATTATCCAAACGAGCGAAGAGTTCCTAAAAAATATTGAGAAGATTAATGAAGAAAAATCACAGGGTATTTATAATCGTTTTCGTGAGCGTAGCCGCGGCGGCAATCATTATAGCGCGTATTTTATCGGCTAATCAAGGTGTGAAACCCGCGCTTTCATCCGGTATCGGACGCGGCGGTTCGACGATTATTGCGGTAGAGGCGGAAAAAATCAGTACGCGTCCTATGACGGATATTCGAGAATTTACCGGAACGGTCAAGGCGTCATACACATACGTCGTTTCCGCAAAAATCGCCGGACGACTTGTAACAATAAACAAACGTATCGGAGATCCGGTTAAGACAAACGAAATCATCGGTCGCATAGACGATACCGAATACCGTAACGCTTTGGAAGAAGCGCAAACACAGGTAAGCATTAGTCAAGCGACGCTTGAAGAAGCCAATACACAGTTATTGCATACGGAAACGGAGCTTAAACGAGCGCGTGAATTGTTGGGGAAAGGAATAGTATCCAAAGCGGAATTCGACGCTTTTAACACTCAATATGAAACTCAAAAATCACGATGCGAGCTTGCAAACGCAATGCTTAAACAACGTCAAATTCTTTTATCTCAGGCAAGAACCAATTTTGAATACACTCAAATTAGAACCGCACAGGACGGTTTTATCGCTCAACGTCACGTTGACGGAGGAACATTGCTTGCGGTAGGCGGAGCGATAGTTACGGTAGTAGGCATTGATACGGTTTTCGTCGAGCTTGCCATCAGCGAAAGAGATTATCGCAGTATGAAGCCCGGTAAAAAAGCCGTTGTAACTACTGACGCCATATTGAATAAATCTTTTGAAGGAGCGGTTTATCGAGTCGCGCCTTTCTTTCAATCGGCTTCAAGAACCGCCGCCGTTGAAATCGCTTTAAGCAACGAATCGCACCTGCTTATGCCCGGCATGTTTTCCCGTATAAGAATCGTACTTGAAGAAGACGATAACGCTCAAGTAATCCCGTCCGCAGCATTAGTTGATAAAAACGGGGTAAATGCGGTATTCGTAATAAACGATTCGTCAAAAGTAAAATTAGTCCCTGTTCAAACGGGGATAAACGACGGAAAGTATGTGCAAATACTATCTCCAAAAAACATTGACGGACTGATAGTAACGCTCGGGCAGCATCTTTTACGCGACGGTTCCGAAGTTATCGTTTCCTCCGTCGGCGGCAGGCAGGACAATATAAAATGAGCGAACACTCGTTAATTTCGCTTCCGATACGCCGTCCGATCCTTATTACAGTTATTTATCTTATAGTAATCGTTATAGGCGCATTTTCGTTGCTTCGTCTGCCTATTGACCTTATGCCGGAAATCACTATGCCTACGGTTAGCGTTATCACAGATTACGAAAACGCCGGCTCGCAAGAAGTAGAAGAACTTATCACGCGCCCTATAGAATCGGCGCTGGCGGGAATTCAAGGAATAGAAGAGATTACATCTACTTCCAGCGAAGGCAGAAGCGTAGTGAGAGTGACTTTCCCTTGGAATTCCAACCTTGATTACGCCGTTAACGATATGCGCGACCGTATTGACCGTATCCTTGGCATGCTTCCAGAAGAAATCGACAGACCTTTAATACGCAAATTCGACGTTTCCGCAATGCCTATTATGATACTTGGCGTAACGGTGCAAGACAAGGATATTTCCGAAATACAGCAGATACTTGAAGACCAGGTTCAATATCGTTTGGAACGAGTCGCCGGTGTGGCTTCCGTCGATATACGCGGAGGACAAAAACGACAAATACACGTAGATTTGCGTTCCGCAAGCATGGAAGCGTACGGCATATCGACGGACATGGTTGTAACGGCTCTGAAACGGGAAAATAAAAATATTCCCGCCGGCTCTATTATTTCCGGGAATCGCGATATTACGGTTCGCACGCTTGCCGAATACAGAGGCGCCGACGACGTAAACAACACGGTTGTGACCGTAAGCGACGGAGTGCCGATACGCATAGCGGACATCGCGGAAGTTAAAGATGGCTATGAGGACGTAAAGTCGTTTGTGCGAATAAACGGCGTTATGGGAATTCGGCTTTCTGTAAGCAAACAGTCCGGCAGCAATACTGTGGCTGTGGCTAACGGCGTGAAAAAAGAAATTCAGCGTATAAACAGAGATATTGAAGACATAGAAATAATAGCGCTCGTAGATAACGCAAAATATGTGGAAAATTCAATTAAGTCGGTTACCCAATCGCTTATTATGGGCGGCAGTATAGCAATATTCGTGTTGCTTCTATTTTTGCGTAATATAACGACTACTATGATAATAAGCGTTGCAATTCCTATTTCGGTAATCGCTACGTTTGCGCTGATTTATTTCTGCGGCTTTACTCTTAATATGATGACTTTCGGCGGCTTGGCTTTGGGTATAGGAATGTTACTTGACAACGCGATAGTCGTGCTTGACAACATTTTTCACAAAAGAGAAAAAGGGATGGGCGCTTACGAGGGAGCGATAAAAGGGGTAAGCGAGGTGTCTTCCGCCGTTATTGCGAGCACTCTTACTACGCTTGTAGTATTTATTCCGGTTATTTTTATGCGTGGAATGTCCGGTATAATGTTTCAGTCGCTTGCGTACGTGGTCGCATTTTCAATCTCATGTTCTCTGTTGGTCGCATTAACGTTTGTGCCTATGCTGACGACGAAATTTTTACGTTCCGAAAGTATAAAACATACGAACGATTCCAATATGGCTAAAATATTTCAGGTTTCGGAGAGGTTTTATGTAAAAATAGAGCATAGATATAAAGGCGTAATTCATTGGGCGCTGCATAACCGTCTCACCGTGATAGTATTTGTCTTTGCGCTCTTTGCGCTTTCATTTTTCGCTCTGCCGTTAGTCGGCGTAGATCTTATGCCCGCTACGGACGAAAGCGACGTGAGAGTAAACGTAGAAATGGAAATAGGAACAAAGCTTGAGATATTAGACGAAACGGTAAGAAAAATTGAAAGTATAATACGTAAAGAAGTGCCGGAAGCAATATTCACTTTGTCCAATATAGCATCCGGAATGGGAAGTCAGGCGGTCAGCGGCAACACAGCTCAAATTCGCATATCATTGGTTCCTAAAAACAAACGTTCTCGTTCGTCCATTCAAGTCGCGGAACAGCTTCGTCCAAAACTTTCAGGCTTGCCCGGAACGACCGTACGAGTTCGGGAAGGTCAAGGGATGTTTTTGCTTAGAATGGGAACAAATACGGATCAGGCGATAGGGATAGAAATTCGCGGGTATGATTTAGAAACTGGTCAAACGCTTGCCAAACAGATAAACGACGCCGTATCGGAGATTTCGGGTATTACCGAAACGCAGATAAGCCGTGAAGCCGGAATGCCGGAATATCGAGTGAAAATCGACAGAGGCAAAGCCGCCGAATTGGGCTTGTCCGCCACTCAAATCGGTTCTACGGTACAGACGGCGATGGGCGGAACATCCGCAACAAAAGTACGCGTCGACGGGAAAGAGTATTCGGTTATGGTGCGACTTGCGGAAGACGATCGAAAGAGTATTGACAACGTTAGTAATCTATCCGTAATGAACAGTAGCAATCGTCCGATACTTCTACAAAGCGCGGCGCAAATTGAAACCGGCATTGGACCGGTCAAAGTGGAACGCCGCGACCGAGAACGTATAGTGACCGTAAGCGTCAATTATGCTGGACGAGATATGAAAAGCGTTGTGGAAGATATTCGTTCGGCGATAAAAGATATTTCAATCCCGCAAGAATTTGTAGTGCTTATTCGCGGTGATTGGGAAGAACAGCAAAAAGCGCAAAGAGAGCTGTTTTTCGGTATCGCTATGGCTATAACGCTTATTTTCTTGGTTATGGCAGGACAGTTTGAGTCGTTAAAAGATCCTTTAATAGTTATATTCTCAATTCCTATGGCGTTGACCGGAGTAGTCGCTATAATGCTTATTACAAGAACTCCTTTTACGATACAAGCGTTTATAGGGTGCATCATCCTTGTCGGCGTGGTTGTCAATAACGCCATAATATTAGTGGATATGATCAACCGTTTGTATAGAGACGAAGAAATGGAACTTTTCACCGCTATTGAAATCACAGGAGAAAGGCGGCTTCGCCCTATTCTTATGACTACGCTGTCGACAATTTTGGGACTTCTTCCAATGGCTATCGGAATAGGAGAAGGCAGTGAATCGCAGGTGCCTATGGCAAGAGTAATTATCGGAGGTCTTACCGTATCAACGGTTATCACTTTGGTATTTATACCTGTGATTTATTCGTTGGTAGAACATAAAATTAAAAAAAGAGGAAAGGCGGTGCAGACGGCTTGATTAAACTTAACGTTAATAAAATTGCGATGATTGCGATTCTTTTTTCAACTTGGACGGGATGTATTATTTATGGAAACGATACTACCGCTCTTTCTTTAAGTCACACATTATTGCGGGCTATGCAGAATAATCCTTTAGTCAAAATAGAAAGGATAAATACTGACGCCGCCGTTTCTATATTAAGGGAGAATCGTTACACATACGAACCGCAAATTGAATTTTCTTACAGTACGAGCAAACAGGACAGTATAGATTTTTCGGAATCGAATCAAATGTCATTGTCTATTTACGAGACGCTTCCTACGGGAACAAACATTAAACTTTGGGGAGAAGCGGTTCCGCTTTCGTCTGCGTTAAAATCGGCAACCGGCGCTAGTTATCAAAATAACGTCGGTTTTACAATAACCCAGTCGTTGCTTAGAGGAGTTAATCCCGCCGTAAATTTGGCTCCGTTGCGGAAAGTGCGTATAGACGTTGAATTGCGGGAAGAAGAATTGACCGGATACGCACAAAAATTTTTGATGGATGCGGAGCGGGCGTACTGGGATTTGTCGTTAAGCGGCGAAGAAGTAAAAATTTATCGATATTCTTTAGAACTAGTGCAAAGATTTCTTTACGAAGCTGAAGAGCGGCTGAAAACCGGAAGCATAGCGGCGATAGATCTTGCGGCTATAAGGGCGGAAGCCGCTTCAAGAGAAAGACAATTATTTGACGCCGCTACCGCGTATAAACAAAAAATTCTTTATCTTGCTTACATTATGAACGCTCCAGAATATTGGAGCGTAAACGCAGTTATTACCGATACCATTATGTCTTTGGGCAAAGCGGATGCGCTTGAAGAGCATATAGAAGCGGCGCGGAGGTTCAGACCGGACTTCCGTCAAGCGGCGCTGCAAGCGAAAAAGGGGGAATTAGATTTAGCATATACAAAAAACGGGTTGCTTCCGAAACTTGATTTTTTCATTTCTCTGCGTGAAACTTCTTACGCAGAATCTTTTTCTGAAGCGCTGACGCCAAAAGACCCTGAAGGAATTATAACCGGCGGTTTTACGCTTCAATTTCCACTTACGAGCGGCGCTTCCCGTGAAAAATACCGTAGGGCTGCGTACTCAATAGAACAGCAAAAACTGTCTATTGAAAATTTTTCACATTTGCTTGAATACGAGGTTCGTTCTGCGCACATAGAAGTATTAAGAGCGGCGACACAGATTGAAACGGCAAAAACGGTTAGTGCGCTTCAACAACAAAAATTAGACGCCGAACAGGAAAAATTGAACGTAGGGAAATCAACCGGATATGCGGTATTGCAAGTGCAGCGGGATTTTGTATCGGCAAACCTTGACGAAGCAAGGGCGCGCACCTCTTATATTTACGCGTTGCTCTCCCTTTATTTTCGCGACGGCACGCTTTTACTAAGGCGCGGAATTAAGCCGATGGATACGATTTTCGAATAATCTAAATTATATCTAAAATATTTTACGAATTTTTTATCGCCATTTTAATTTTGTTTTTCGTTTACAATTTCAAAATCCGTTTGTGAAACCTCATAATCTTGTTTTGGCAAAACATCTAAAAAGCATTGCCAAAGCGGCGGAAAGGTTTTTTCAGCGTTTTTTTTGAAGAATAAAAGTAATTTTTGAATATGATATTTTTTGCAGAAAAGTTTTTTTGCTCCCGGAGAACAAGAATACAAATACGATGAACGAAAGTCGCACTGTAAATCAACAAGTAAATCAAAAAATTCTTTTGAAAGCGCATCGTGAAGCGTGGTAAGCGGGAATTTTTCGTCTTTATCTAAAATGTGAATTTTTGATATTTCCTTTACTTTTGTTAAAATGTCGGCGTATTCTTTTTTTACC
Source organism: Chitinispirillales bacterium (assembly GCA_031254455.1). NCBI lineage: Bacteria > Pseudomonadati > Fibrobacterota > Chitinispirillia > Chitinispirillales > Chitinispirillales bacterium. The sequence goes on from JAIRUI010000086.1 coordinate 6,449, forward strand.
GCAAAATGAATTTCAGCTTGCGGATATTGCCGTTTCAAGACGCGGATTGCCGGAAGCGTTTGCATAACTTCATCGCTTTTGTCGAATCTTATCGTCAAAATTTTAGTAAATTCCAATTCTGAAAGTTGTATTCTTTTGGGCATGATTCATCCGAGAATTTTTTTGTCAAACAATTCGTCTATTTCTTTTTTTGCAAACTTGTCAAGCGGCAAAAGCGGCGGCAAAACTTCCGGCGAATATTCGTTCAAAATTCTTGAAAGCGCATATTTTATCCTTGCAATTTGATCGTCTTTTCTAAAATGCGACGCTATTTCACAAATTTGTTCCTGCGTTTTTTTAGCGTCATCAAAATCACTGTTTTGCAATTGATTCCACATTTTTACCGCCAATTTCGGACAATAATTCGCCATCACCGATATTACGCCCTTTGCGCCTTTTCGATAAAAATCATAAATAAGCGAATCGCCGCCGCAAACATAACACGGTGTGTGTGTAATAAGAGTTTCGTCTTTGTCGGAGTCCTTGAGTGCGGCGGCTTGCGGTACGGATTTTATAATTTCCGGCGTGATTTTATTCTGTGTATGTTTTGTGAAATTGTATAACATACACGGAATTTCTGAAAAATTAACCGCGTCGTTAAAAAAATTTATAATTCCTTCAATCGGCGCGTTTGCAAAATAAAACGGCGGTATCAAAGCTATAGCGTCCGCACCGGAATTTTGAGCGAATTCTATATTTTTTTTTACATCCGAAAGCGATGTGTCGGAAACGTTAAAAATTATTTTACCGTTAAAATTTTTTTTTGTTAGTTCGAATAATTTATATCTTAACGAGTTTCCTATTGAAAAAAATTCTCCGGTAGTTCCGCCCGAAAGAATTTTATTGACTCCGTTTTTTTGCAAAAACTCAAGGTGGTCGGCGAGCGCAGCTTCTTCTATTTGAAAGTTTTTTATCGGGGTTACAAGCGCAGCGATTAAGTTTTCAAAAATCGACTTTTCATTCATGACCGTTCCTTTTTTATATAAAATACTAAATTTTGAAATAAAAAGGCGGTTTTTGCGACTGCTGCGGAATTACTTGACGATATAACGATCTTTTAAAACAATTACAAATGCGATAGAGATATTTTCGGTAATTGTCCGGGTTGAATATAAAATTATTTTCGCTCTTTAATGTCGCGGCTTATCGTATTTTTAACATAAGTAAGCGGACTTATTATACAAGTGAGGTAAAATGTTAATAACATGTGGAAGAATAACTATTCTTTTGGAGGAATCGGTGTCTCACGCGTTTGCCGGCGCAAGAGTTCTTGACGTTCATTATTATAGGGAACAGTATGTAGAATTTCAAACAACCAAAGGGCGTATCAGCATCCCTTATTCACGGGTAGTTTATATTAAGGAAGAATTGGCAAAGTAATTTATGTTTGAATTTTTTAAAGGGAAGTTGTTTTTTTCCGATACGAATACGGCGGTAGTGGACGTTAATGGAGTCGGATATAAACTCGGAATTTCGTTTAATACTTCACTTGCGCTTCCTAAAATTAATGAAGATATTTTTCTTTTCGCATACTATCATATCACCGAAAATTCGCAGGGGCTTTACGGGTTTATTTCCAAAGAAGAACGAGAAATTTTTTTGAAACTTATTGATATAAGCGGAGTCGGACCGAAAGTAGCGCTTGGAGTTTTATCGGGAATGACCGTAGAGCAAATTGTAAATGCGGTAGAAAACGAAGATGCGTCGATGTTCAAATCGGTAAGCGGCGTAGGAAAAAAAACGGCGGAACGCTTAATCCTGGAACTTCGCGGAAAATTGTCGGGGATTTCTATTCAAACGGCGATTAAACCGAAATCGCATAAATCGTCGCCGCTTGCCAAATCGTCTCGCGACGACGCTTTTGCAGGGCTTATCGCTTTAGGCTATACGGAAAATCAGGTACGTAATATCTTGGCTAAATTGGATGAGATTATGGATGAAGACATCCCCGCTCACGAGTGGATAACTGCGGCTTTGAGGGAAATATGAAAACAACACACAAAATAATAAACGGCGATTGTAGAAATATGCGGGAGTTGGAAGATAAAAGCGTTAATCTTATAATTACTTCTCCGCCATATTGGCAATTAAAAGATTACGGAATACAAAATCAAATCGGCTTTCACGACAGTTATGAAAATTATATAAACAATTTGAATTTTGTTTGGAAGGAATGTTTTCGTGTGCTTTGCGACTTTGACAAGGAAATTAAAAATTTACCTTATGTATTTGTTGACAGTCATAAGTTGGATAAAAAAATTGATGTAAAAAAATTACAATACGGCTCAAAAATTGATAAAGAAAGTAAAACGGTTCAGAAATATTTTTCTGTAAAAGAGATAATTTCTCCTGAAATTTTAAAATTGAATAACGATTTGACAGTTCGTTTGATTGGAATTAAGCAAAACCCCAAAGTTAACGGTTCTGCGACGAAATTCTTAAAAGAGAAATTAAAAGGCAAACGTGTTTTTCTAAAATATGACAATGCAAAATATGACAAAGATAATAATTTAATGGTTTATTTATATTTGGAAAATAAACCATTTATCAACGCCCATTTGTTGAAAAACGGTTTGGCATTAATCGATGAGAGTATAGAATTTGAACAAAAAAATAAGTTTAGAGCTTTAATATAAAAATGAATAAGCGCTCACAAGATTTCGGTAAAAAAGAAAAGGTGTTGAATTACGCTTGTCAAACATATCAACTTTCACGACCGAATAAAGTCGGAGCGGTTATGGCTTTAATTCGTGAATGCCAGCCGGACACAATATCGCGACGGCAAAAATGGTATTTTGAAAACGCATATACCGAAGCCAAAAATTACCAAATTAAACGGGAAATTGAAAGATTGAGTAAATAAAGTGGAATACACACGCATAATAACTCCGGTCGCACAGAATGACGACAGCGAATTGGACAGGACGTTGCGTCCGCAAACGTTTGCCGATTTTATAGGACAAGAACAGTTGAAGCAAAACCTGTCGATTTTCGTAGCGGCGGCAAAAAAACGCGGCGAACCTATCGACCACATACTTTTTTCGGGACCTCCGGGACTTGGCAAAACTACTTTAGCGAGAATTCTGGCTAACGAAATGGGCGTAGATATTACGACGACATCCGGTCCGGTGCTTGAAAAAAAAGGTGATTTGGCTGGAAATTTAACCGGACTTAACGATAAAGAAATATTTTTTATTGATGAAATTCATCGCCTTAATCGGGTTGTAGAGGAAGCTTTGTATCCCGCAATTGAAGATTTTGTGTTTGATATTATGACGGGAGAAGGTCCTGCGGCAAAATCGATACGCCTTCCGCTAAAACGATTTACGCTTGTCGGCGCAACGACAAGAGCCGGACTGATTACGTCGCCGATGCTTGCGCGCTTCGGATATGTCGGGCAAATGAAATATTACACCCCCGACGAAATGCAAAAAGTCGTTATGCGTTCGGCAAAACTGCTCAACATTCCTTGTGAGCCTCAAGCCGCTTTAGAATTGGGAAAACGCTCGCGCGGGACGCCCAGAGTAGCCAACCGCCTTTTGCGGAGGGTGAGAGATGTCGCCGATGTCCGCGGAAACGGAACTATTACGACGGATACGGTTTCACAAACCTGCAAAATGCTTGGAATAGACGATATAGGACTTGACGAAATGGACAGGGCGATTTTGACGACAATCGCACATCATTATGGCGGCGGACCTGTCGGAATAAAAAATATCGCGGTCGTAATCGGCGAGGAAACCGACACGATAGAAGACGTTTATGAACCGTATTTAATCCAGTGCGGGTTTCTAAAGCGCACCCCGCAAGGACGCGAAATCACTGAAAAGTCGTACAAAACGCTCGGATTAACGCCGAAAGTTAAAACAATCGGAAATAACGCCGTGCAAACAAGTATTTTTGATGAATACTGAAAGGAATAAATATATGTATTTTTCAGAGATAGGACGGTTTTTATTGGTGGCGGGAGTTTCAATTGCGATTGTCGGCGCTTTGTTTTTGCTTTCCGATAAACTTCTTGTCGGACATTTGCCGTTGGATATAAATGTAACCAAGGGAGATTTTAAGATTTCATTCCCGCTGATGACTTGCATTTTGTTGTCGCTAATATTGACCGTAGTAGTAAATTTTTTCTCAAAATGAAAAATTTTATTTTTCATTAGAGTAATAAATGTATATTAATAAGTTATAATTGTTATGTACTAAATCCTTACGAGAGGAGTTGTTGAGTGAAAAATTTTTGTAAAACGGCCGCTATCGGTTTATGTGCTGCCGCGTTGTTTTCGGTGCAGGCGCAAATATTTGTCCGAAGCAATTTGGCAGGATACTATCCGAATGCCGAAAAGAGAATCGTGGTAATGTCTTCGTCCGATATTTCCGCAAAGCCGTGGAAAATTACCGATGAAAACGGAACGGTCGCCGATGAAGGTAAAATTGGGAAAAGCATTGCCGGAAAAGGCGACCATTCTCCACTGGCTTTCAATTATGAAGTGTTTTTTTCAAAGATAAGCAAAGAGGGAAAATACCGGTTTAACATCGACGGCGTTGAAGAATCTTACCAGATAGCTGTAACGAAAAATCCGTACTCCGAAGCAATCTCGTCTTCTCTAAGATGGCTGCGTACCCAAAGAAGCGGAACGAAAGACGTTTTAGACCGTCAACCGGCGCATTTCGGCGATTCGACGGCTTTTGTTTATTATCGTGAAGGTAAAGAAAAGGATTCCGAATGGAGCGAAGACGAAAACGGAAAAACGTTCGACTTGATGGGCGGGTGGTATGCCGGCGGCGATTTTACAAAAATGACTTCGCTTATCGCATATACTTCTTATTGTTTGATTAAAGCGTATAATATCGCCCCTGAATCTTTTTCAAAAAAATACAGCAAATCGTCTTTAGTCGATATTCTTGACGAAGCGAAATTCGGTTTGGATTATCTTTTGAAGGTTATGCCTAACGATAATGATTTTATTGTAAATGTCGGCGGGTATGATTCTGAAAACGGCGTTCGTCTCCCTCATGAAGACATTATGGAAGGTAAGAGAACGGCTTACTCCATTTTAAGTTCTTCAGATATGGGGCTCGCCGCCGCGGCGTTAGCGGCGGGTTCTGCGGCTTTTAAAAGCATTGACGCGGCGTTTGCCGAAAAATGTAAATCTCAGTCGATAAAAATTTACAACAAAATTATCTCCGAAAAATTGGTTCCCGAGTGGCTTGAAAAAGATTATCCCCTGCATCCGGACGAATCGGACAAAGACAATTTACTTTTAGCAAGCGCGGAATTGTATAATTTAACCGGCGACGCGGATTATCTTTCAAAATCAAAAGCGTATTCCGATAAACTCGAAGCGGCCGGCTGGGCTGGCTGGGAAGTTCTGAATATGCCGGCGCAGGCGCTTATAGCCGACAAACACAACAATGCGAAAAAACTGTTCAAAGAGGATTTGGACGATTTTCTAAACAATCAAAACGAACAGGGAAACGTTTGGAAATTGCCTTTGGAATATACGGTAAACGGTTTGTATAATTGTTTTGTTATAGGTATTTCCGCCGGACTCTATGAAAAAGCGTTTGGAGGAAACACATACGACGGTTTAGTTCTTGACGTGTTGAATTATGATTTTGGACTTAACAATTGGGGGGTAAGTTTTACGGCTGTTCCAAGTATAAAACAGAGTGTAAAAAGATTTAATCTTCCGGTTTACAAACTTCAAACTCGTCTCTTTCCAGAAGGGGCGGTGTCAATAGGGCCTTGCGACAGAGAAGCCCACGACGAAGAAAGTAAATGGATTTTGGACGATATTCGCGTTAACTATTGTTATCCTTTCAACACGAAAGCGGTTGTGTTTTTAGACCACTACGACGATTATATGACTATGGAAGCAAGAATTAACGGCGCGGCGGAAAACATTTATCTTATGACTTTGGCTAACACGATTTTTGGTGGAAAATAAGGAGAAAAAGATGAAAAAAATTGTAATAATGTCTGTTTTTTTGTTTATAACGTTTATGGCGGGATGCCAATCGTCAAACGAAGCGACCGCTCCCAAAAAAAGCAAAGACACGGCGGTTTATGTCCGTTTTAATATGCTTGGATATACGCCTTCGCGTCAAAAAAGAATGGTGATAATGTCTGAGAAAAATATCGCCGGAAAAGAATGGTTTTTTGTAAACATCGAAACCGGCGATACGGCGCAAAGAGGTCGTTTGGACAATTCGATCGGCGGAAAGTCCGGGCATGTGCCTATGGACTTTAATTACGTTATAGATTTTTCGGCTCTTAACAAAATAGGAAAGTATAAATTTGTGACCGAAGGCGTCGAATCGGTAATTATATCTATAGAAACAGATCCTTATTCATGGCTTGTAAGCGAACCGCTGCATTGGATGCGCGCGGCGCGCTGCGGTTCAAACGACGCCGTTGACCACGGATTCTGTCATGGCGGAGATAAATCGTGTGTTGTTCATCACAGAGAAGGATCCGATAACGGTTCTTGGCACGACGACGGCAGCGGCAAAAAAATCGACGGTTTCGGCGGTTGGCACGATGCGGCGGATTATCTTAAATTTTCTCTGACGATAGGTTATGCGACATATTTCTTGCTTCGCTCTTACGAAATAAATCCCGAACTTTTTGACAATATGAAGCAATACAGTAAAACGGAATTTAACGATTTGATCGACGAAGCGAAATGGGGTTTGGATTGGCTTATGAAAACCATGCCGGAAAACGATACCAACGAATTTATTATTATGGTAGGAGATTCCGAAGATCACAACGCGGGATACCGTTTGCCGGAGAATGACGAATTTGACGGAAAACGTCCGGCGCTTTCCGCGCTTTCTCCTCATCAAATGGGATATGCTGCGGCAAGTTTGGCGCTTGGCGCAAATATTTTTAAGAAACTCGGCAAAAAAGATATCGCACAAAAATACGAAAACAAATCAAAATTGATTTTCAGAAGAGCGACGTCTAAGGACGCGGTTCCGATGGCGGCGCTTAACGACGAAGTAAACGTGTTTTACGGCGACGAGACGGTGAACGATAATTTGGAATTGGCGGCTGCGGAACTTTATAAACTTACAAACGACGATTTTTATAAAACCGAATCGATAAAGTATCAAAATTTGGCGAGAACGGCCGGATGGCGCGCTTGGGAATCGGTAAATATGCCGGCTCATGCGGTCGTTATGCAGTGGGATCCGATTGCAAAAAACGATTTATACGCCGATTTGGACGAATTTTTGACCAATTCGCGCAGAAGCGGAAATATCTGGGGCGTTCCTATGAAATACGTTTGGGGCGGCTTGTACTCGTATATAGGCGTCGGTTCGACGGCTTTGGAATTTCAATTGCTTACCGGCGAAAGGAAGTACGAAGAATTGGGCAGGAATATGTTTGATTATTTGTTGGGCTACAACAACTGGGGAATATGTTTTGTAGCGACGCAAGACCCGCGTCTTGACGGGAAAACTATAACAGACCCGTATTCTCAAGTCTATAATCTTCAGGCGGATAAATTTCCTACGGGCGCGATTTCCGAAGGTCCCGGAGACAGAATAAGTTGGGAAAAATTCAAGACATATTTCGGCTTTGACGTTGACGCTCAGCGCACAAACAAGTTTAATACTATAGACGGAGTTTTCTTTGACAGCCGTAAGGACTTTATGTGCATGGAAACAACCATCGGCGGAGTGGCCGACGGAATATTCATGATTGCGGTCGCTTCAAAATTCTTTGCGGAAAAAGACGAAGAATAATCCGATCAAATGTTTTTAAGCGGAATGGAAAAACATAGAGTATATTTAATTTGTAAACGGTTTTAAAACATTCTCAACCTTCATATTAACCGTTATAGGAGATATTATGAGTGTGAGAAATTTGTTTACAAAATTTGAAAACTTGGAAGCGGAAATTACAAAACGAAGATATTCGACAGGAATTGTTTCGGAAATCGCAGTACAAGGTTTAGACGCAAAAACTTGTGATTATGCCGAGAGTTTGAAAAAGGTAATAGAGAACGACGTTCGTCAATCAAAAGGCGTTAAAAACGCCTTAAATTGTCTTACAAATGAAGAACATTTACTTAAATTAGCCGTCGTCGCCAAAAACGCATTGAGCGAGAAAGCAGGCGCAATTGCCGCGAAAAAAAAGATAATTTAACCCCAAAACTTCCATTCGAAGAATTCATCAAACATTGTGTAGGAGGAGACGATGTGGTAAATAGCCGTCTTAGGACGCAGCCTCCCGCCTGGCGGTTTGAATTTACTCACATTTCCGACGATTTGTTTTGGCACGAAGCGAAAGTTTGGCTTAATCATGTAGAAGCGATAAAATTTCTTGCTCGTGTGGACAGAGACGCGTTTATGCTGGACGGCCGCAGGCAGTATCAGGCAACTACAAGTTATCAGATAGAACAGGAGGACGGCGGTGTCGTTTCGGCGATTGAAGCGGTAATCAGAGTGCAGGAAAAATTGAAATTGGAGCAGGAAGAACAAACGGAAATAGAAGAATTAACTGCGAAAGTAAACGGAGTAAAAATAACGGTGAAAAGGAAAATGGAGGAAGAAAATGTCTAAATTAGACAGATTTGTGAATGTGAAGTATAATCAGCGACTATCAAATTTTAGCGATATTGATTATGACACGGTTGTTATAATTTCAAACACAATCGTTGGAAAAGGTAACGCCGTATTTGGTCCCAAAAGTACAGAAACCAAACCGACTGAACCGACGGTATTTACTGCTGTCTAAATATATCCGTACACATTGGCAATATTATGTTCCCCCTTCTAACGCAATATCGTTTTCTGAAAATCCGGATTGGAACCGTATTACAGATTGTGCGGCGATACACATGGGAAATTTCGGGAAAAACGTAATAGTAGAAGGAACACAATATAGATTTCGTTTAGGTCTTCCGGATCACGTTCATGACATATCTGTAAGAGGCAATGAGTGGCAAGAGTGGACAAACGATGGTGATAGATTAACATCTTTAGAAACAGACCGCACGAAGCATAATACAAATTCAAATCTGGTACCGCAAGAAGCGATAAACAATGATTATGATACAAATACGAACACATACCCGATGCGTATAAAAGCAAATTACGTAGAATTATGGGTAAAACCTTAAAAGGAGGGTTATATGAAGAAAGCATTATTTTTAATATTAGCGTTATTGATTTTTTCCTGTACGGATACAGGAAATGTGAAAGAGCCTGATAATCCAATCGACTCAATCAATCAAAACCACCAAATTATAGAGTTAATAAGAGCAATATCCGGCTCAACGACAGAGAAAATAAAAAAAGAACTAAATATGTCTTTTATAAGGCATGTAAGTCGTGAAAATGGAAGTAATTATGACGTTTACAGAAACGAGAAAGGTCTTTTGTTGAAGGTGTTTGAAGATACTGATTTTCTTAAAATCAGTATGGACGTAGAATATTGGAAAAACAAAAACAATGTCAATAATTATGTTCAGCAATTTATTTGGTCATACTGGGACGATACATGGAATACACAAGAAAGATTTCCAGAAACAAAAAATGAGTTTATAAATATTTTTGCTCAAAACATAGACCAAGCAGAATTCGAAATACTGAGATCGTATGGAACAGAAGGTGTGTTTATGGTTCTTTCACTTGGTGAAACTATCTATAGTGCAATGCTCTTACAGAATTTAATAGTATTATGCGAAGAAGAGATGATGGAACAGCCAGATGAATTTGCAAACGTGTCGGAATGTGTTCAGTATTACGAATCGGAGGATCAACTATTATTGTTTAATTCAGTAGAAGATATGGCAAATTTTGTATATATGGACAAAACGATACGTTTTTATCGTCCACAATCAAATGGCAATCCTGAATTAACTCCGAAGGAAGCTATTGAATATTTTTCAACAACAAATATAATTTACAGAGTGTTCACTGACATAGATTTGTACATTACTGATGATGGCATTGCAAATTCTTGGAGTATTTGGTTGTATGAAGCAAAAACGAAAACAGAATCCAATATTCGAATTCGCGGAGGATTATAATGAGAAGAGTGCAAGATTTATTCAGAGACATACTGATAGAAGAATATGCAGCAGCACATAAACTATTTGAAAATTATAATCCTGTTGCAGGTTTACCTGCTCGTGAAACAGACTGGCTACATCGTAAAACTAAAGAAGAACACTTAGATACGAAGTTCGGATATAGCGAATCGAGAGAAATAGTGACTTCGCTTGAAAATCCGTGGTATGCTGAAGATACTAGCTTTGAACATCGCGGTCGCAGAACCGTATATGCTCCGGAGATTGTAATTGAACAGGAAAACTCATCGAACGAATAATAAAAGTGTTTTAGTGAAAATCGCAAAATTGCCGCATGAAATTGTAATGTAAAATAATTTAAGCGGACAATTAACTTTAAATAAAAAGGATATGGCAATGGCAGGGATAATCGCACAAATAAGAGAATGGGAAGGCGATCCTGAAAATCTTCAGCCTGGCACAGCAGGATATGTTCAGATAGGACCTAATAAAGGAACCGCAAATGAGTTGTGGTATCGCAATCGCAATGGATTGCTTACGCGTATAGCTTCGTCTGCAACGGAAATTCCGGAAATAGTATCTACGTTTGCGTCTACCAAAGAAGTAGATGGCGGAATATTATTAACAAACCTCCGATCCGTAAAGAATTTCTCAGGCGGATGGAACGGCGGCTATAAAACGATTATATTTAATCCGTTGCCGGAAGGCGGAGGAGGAAGCGGTCCGGGAATGGGAGGGGCGCCGGATACGCGGCATGAAAATTGGGAAAACATGAAAAAATACGGAGAGGGTAACTGCCAATTTATTTGCCCCTTAGACACTAACGCTTTGCTGATAACGTCAAACGAAATCGGAAATAAAAAGAAAGAATATACGGGCGTTTTTTGGATAACCAACGGAAACGTTTATAAAATAGGCGGACAAAAAAGTAAACTGAGCGTATTTGCCAAATATGAAGGCTGGCTTATAATTAGAGGCAATGCGGAACCGTCTCCGGGACCTGGACCTTACGGACCGGGTTATATCGCGCCCGTTGCTATCGACTATACGATTTATCTTCCGGTTAAGGAAAAAATTTTTGAAGATTATCATATGATAGGAGATAGATTTGAACTCGAAAGCGAATCTCGACTGACTTGGTTTCCGGCGGATAAAGACGAGGAAGAAGTCGATCCTTTATTAAATAGAGACCTCAGATTTATAGGTTATATAGGGTCTGACGACCCCGGTAAAAGTCATAAATTAAGCGCAGGCGATTTATGGTGTCAAAGAGACAGTTCTAACGGAATGCCGGAATTGTCCGGCGGGGCGTATCCTGGTTCCGTAGGCGTTTATACCGGCTGTAGAGTTTGGATTCCGCCGCGGACTTATTGGAGCGCGCCGCTACAAGGTCCGGGATATTTTGTAACGGAACCGGGTCGTTGGCAGGAAGACAGAACGGATTGGTTCTTGAAAAACTGGGAAATTTGGGAGGCGCAAAACGGTAAAAAATATTACTATCATGATGGGAAATGGAACGTGTTCGGCTGCGAGAAAGAATCGACGGATTCGGGAGGAGGCGTCGGTTTAATTTTAGCGGCGAACGGCAGTCACCCGCAAAACTTAGCGGACGGGAAAATCAGACGTGATTTTGATACGTTATTTATCGGACTGTATTCGGCATACGACGGGGTTACGCCTAATGGAATTCGTTATTCTGGAGAAACGCATAAAGGATTTAGAATCGAATTGTCGCTTTTATGTTTTGGATTCCCGTTAAACGATAACGCCGCACGAACATCGACGGTAAGCGTTATTCAGTATAGAGACAACGATAAATACGCCGTTTTTCCAATAGAGATAAAAGCAAAAGACCCGCAGACTATAGGACAAGGCGGCGTAGAAGTAAACGGAGATATTAAATTCGGAGATTTATTTTTAATATCGATTCCTAAAGATCAATTGTATTTGTCTTACGTAGAGGGAAATCAAGATTTACAATGGGCGTTAAATATTTGGTCTGTCAGGCAAGACAAGCCTAAAATAAGCGGAGCCGACCAATTCTTTGCTCAAAAGTATTCGACTTCGACAATGCGTAATGATAACGGAACCGGAGATAGCCCGCGTCAAGGAATTGCAGACTTTGGAGGTATGCCGGACAGTGTAGAAAGAATGAATTTTTTAGATAATCTCGGCTTTAAGCATCAAACATATATAGGTCGTTTTAATAGCTTTACAGACGTTACAGAAATTCCACCGACAGACGCGCTGCAAATGGGGCAAGGAGGTCCGGCTGCATGGGGACCGCAGAAATCGTTATCTGTAAGATTGCCGGACGGCGTAGATTATGTTAAGATTAGTCCGACAGACAACCAGAACGGTGCGGGATTGAGTAAAGAAATATTTGCGTTAACGTGCGGTAACGGCTATTGGCCAAACTTCTCTTGTCAAGGTTTTACGTTTAACAACACGATTAAAATAGAATTGAGAACTATATGGACTTCAGATTCTCAATTTAACGGAATTAAGAACCACGTAATACCGGAATTTGACGAATCGCTTCCGGCATCCGCTCAACCGGATATTGTTTGGATTAAATCTACGGAATCGTCGGAAGAAGGTATTTATTTGTTCTCTAAAGTAAGTTTAGTGGAACTTCCGATTTTAACAGAATTAACAAGGGGTTGATTATGAGCGTTTCGTTTACACGAATATATCAAATTCCGGCTTCGTTGGGAGATATGTTCACAACTCCTCCGGCAAATCCGAATATCCTTTCCCCGGCATTGCCTGTAAAACGCGGCTTGTCATACTCATTAAACGAAGACGGTTATGCATTAGATTTGCCGACAAACAACCAGGCGCAGGTTTCTAATGACTTTTGGCGCACGCGCGGATATATAGGCTTCACGGCATTGGGCGTATTTATTCCTTTGTCGGAATCTCCGATGCGAATAAATGCAGACAAAACTTCATTAAACTTACCGAATACGCGCCCGGAACGGATAAAAGGAACAAATGCTTTATCAATTCAAAAGGCGGATGCAAATAATATCTTGTCGGTTGGCTCGCTCGGCAATCATAACGTTGTCGATCAAAATACGCCATATCCAAGAATCGGAAAAGTATTGCAAGAACCTATCGCAACGACTGACGGAACGTCAATCACAACTCCAGAAGACGGCGGATTGGCGATAGCGAATTTAGTTAATTTTGCAGGTCAAGGTTTTACGATAAATAATACGCTAAAAGTTGAAATAACGACAAACGATCCGACTATGCCAAAAATGACGATACCGGAATTTGACGAATCGCTGGGAGATAATAATCCGGACGTTGTTTGGTGTATGACGGCGGAAAGTTATTTGACAGGTATTTATATTATGTCCCGTATCGCTTTTACGAATGTTTTGTTTAATTTGTTTATGACACGGGCGTCGGAATAAAACATGAAAATTAAATTCTGTGTAATATCGAGCGTAGAAGACGAGAAGTTCTTGAAATTCATAGACGGACTTCAATTCTTGCCGAAAGAATGGGAAACTCACGTTCTTCGCAATAAACCGTTGTCGGAGAAAACTAAAAAGCGTTGTGCGAAAAATAAGAACTTGTTTATGCGTTATCGTGAAAATTCACAATATGTTTCCCCTGAAATTCAATATGGAATTAAATTTGTAAAGTTACGATATGACAGCGTTCAAGAGGCGCATCCGGAGGAAAACGATTGGATTATGTTAGGAGACGACGACATGTTTTTTGATGCGAAATTTCGCGACGTTTCGGCTCCGAACATTGAAGAAATAGCAAAGTCCGGCGTCGTTGACTTCTTGGTCGGCACGTATTCGTCATCCGTGTCATATTCGTTTACAGCGGCGAAGCGGGAAGGAATACGTCACGGTCAAGTATTTAGGTATAGAAAAGAAATAATGGAAGAATACTATAAATATTATGACACATACGGCGGCGGTGAAGACAGCATGTTCGCTTTAATAAATTACATGAAAGGGCGCTGCGTTACAAACATAACGCCAGGGGTAGAGCATACGGGGCATAATCTTGCAAATTATATACCGAAACCGTATGATCAGAATAATGAAAAATATGTCGCTTGTATAGTAACGAATACGTGGTTAAATCCGGAAACGGTTCGTGTAAGAAATAAAATTCATACAGACGCATACTGTGAGTGTAAATCGTCGGGATTAATTTATTCTCCGAACGTTTGTCAATTTAATCCGAAAGCATTCGCTTCACAAGATAAAACGGATTATATTATAAGGCGGGGCGATGTAAAGCATTCGGGAAGACAACAATTGAGCGAATGCGGTTTTGAAGGAAACGTGTATGAAAATAATTGTAAACACTATATTCAATTAAACGAGTATGTTCACCCGTGTAAATGGCTGGGTTACTCAAGAGTATGTGTTTATGAAAACGCAAATAACCAAGGAGGATGAATGGCTTATTTAGAATTGGGCGACGAGTTATATAACAACGTTAAAGTAATTAAAAGATCGGACGGTTCTCATGCGGTAGTGTATGGAGCCCCTATGTTTACGGATAACAGAGCGGATTGGAGTGAAGTTCCGGTCGCTTTTGTAGGAAGCGGTACGGGAGAAATTTCTTTTGTCGCGTCTCATGTAATATTATTACAGCGTTCATATACGGCGGGAGGTTCTGAGAGAGTTTTCTTCGGTCGTGAAAATATAAATGCGAATCAGGATAGCGGAGGAGAAATACCGTTTTCAATATTTTTACCGAAAGGTCGTTACAGATTGAATTGTATAGGAATGATTAGAGCGCAGTCGGGGCAGCAATCGGAATACATGATGGATGTGTATTTTAAACGAGGAACTCCAAATCATTCAATCCCGGCTCCGACTATAAGTTCTTCAGGCGAATCGCCAAACGATTTGGGAAAAGCGTTGTTTTGGGCTGACGGACAGGAAGGACTTGTTACTCGTTACGGCGGCACGACAGGCGCGTGGTCTTCGGAGAATACGTCAAACGGACGCCGCAGGATTTCAGACGAAATATTAGAAGAAGAAGGCGCATATTACTATTTTATAGGATGTGTAAGAAGAACGCAAGGGACGACAGGCGCTATGGTTATGTCTATTTCAGGCGTGATAGAACAGATAGGTTAATATGCAAGAATATTTAACAGAAATGTATTTCGTGGTAAATGGTATAGTAATGTTAATATCTCAAGATTTACCATATACGGTAGATTACGTAGTAGAAATCATGGAGAGTTTATAATGCAATTTACAATAAACAATGGAACTCAAAAGCACTGCTCCTGCGGACATTGCGTCTTCTTGGCGTGGACAGAGTCGGAGGATTAAATGGAAATAGAATGGACAGACATTCCGCCAGAACGAGAAACATTTGCTCAATCTATAGAAAATGTTGTCTGTGACGGAATATTTTCACAAAGTCCGCACAAAGTAGTCGAAAAATATACAAAAATGAACGAAATCTATGTGTGTTCGTGCGCAGCTAATATAAAACACGGCTTGGCATATGATATGTGTTTTATAGCATATAAAAGTGAATACAGATGCTTTGTAATACGCGCAATTGAATCTTTTGTTGATAGACTGTTTGAAGAAGAGAAGGTAAGGAAAGTAATTTACACAGCAGTAGTAGGCACAAAAGCGCAGGAAATGAATGATAGGGCATTAGCAAAAAGAGGCGGACGTGTAGTAGGCATATACAAAAATCAAGTAGAAATAAACGGAAAATTTAAAGATATAAAAGTTTGGGAAGGAACAAAGGAGGATTGGTATGAAAAAAAGACGAAGTAAGACAGTCGCAGTAATAATAATAATATATCTATTATTGAGTGCGTGTGGCTCAGAGGACTATAAAGGTCAAGAAAACTTCAACGCAGGAGAAGTAATAAAAAAAGCCTTCATTGACTTATTGGACAGCGGAAAGATTAGCATTTTTGTCCCGTGGGAAATAACAAAATCGGGTAATGTGTCAGGTTTTAGAACAGACGTATATGAAACGTTTGTAACAGGGTTTAAACGAGAAGAACCGAAAGAGTTAATAGAGGAATATAAGCAACAAACAGGAAATATAGAAGCGAGTTTAGAAACCTCGAACGTTACGATACTAGAAAAATATTCAAACTTAGGATATTATGAAATGACAGGAAGTATTGTAATGATAGAGATAGACAGAGGACAAAACATGCAAGACGCTCTTATATATAAATTTGACGTGATGGCAGGGAAGTTTACAGTTAAAGCAGTATTATTTATTGAACTTGACAGTGAGATTTTTGAAGGCTTTGCAACAGTAGACGGAGAATGTGTATTTAAAGAATTGACGGAACTGATAGGAAATAAACATGGAAACTAACCGCCATTACGTCTTTATGAGCTTATAAAATGAAAAGGGAGGCTTAGATATGAAACAATTTGTATTAATTTTATTAATGTTTACTTTATTGGTGTGTATTTCGTGTTCGAATGACAATGGAAGAAATTTTACGCATCCGAATATAGCGGAATTTTCCGTAGTTCTTTACGCATGGAATTGGTCGGAAGATCCGGAAGAGTGGTATTCCTTTGACTACTTTCAAATATACGCACGTAGCGATATAGACACTATAGGTAGCCTTTTTAGAACAACTTTAGATCCTACAGAAGAAGTTGACACGTTAATCCCATTCGGGAAAGCCAAATTTTTGGGTGGGACCAAAATTATTGAGGATTATGAAGAATTCGAACCAATTCTTCGTTACAGTTTAGGAGATACCTTAATAAT
Organism: Chitinispirillales bacterium; assembly: GCA_031254455.1. Classification (NCBI taxonomy): domain Bacteria; kingdom Pseudomonadati; phylum Fibrobacterota; class Chitinispirillia; order Chitinispirillales; species Chitinispirillales bacterium. The sequence goes on from JAIRUI010000086.1 coordinate 23,296, forward strand.
AGTAACCGAAAGCGAATTTGAGTATGGGACTCCTTATGTAAATGAAAGTAAATTGCAGGACGAATTGTATTTAATTGTTAATTTTGGAAGTGGCGATCTTAGATGTATTAAGAATCCATGGAATAATTCTCCGGAAGAAGTCGTTGTGTCGGATATAAAAACGTTATCGTTGTTTAATGCGATGGAGCAAGCGGGTATTTTTAATCAACCGACCAAGTACGATAGAGATATTTGGCAATTTTCTCCAAAAAATAAAGAAGAAAAGATTGTAATGTTAGTTCATGAAATGTATAATCAAGATACGGATTATGGCGTAGGTTGGTAATTGGGTGGGGGTAAAATGGAAAGAGTTCAAGATTTATTCGAGGATATAATAAAGGCGCATCACGAAGCGGTTGTATATGCGGCGGCGAGTTATAATCCTTTACTGATAAGCCCTACGGTCGAAGGGAAAGACATCAGAACGATTCCGTTAGGCTTTGTAGAATCTAAAGACATTTCAAACGTTTTTTATTTTGGAGATTCTATCGATCCCAAAAAGAGAATGGCCGGTTTTAATTACGACGGCAGAAAAACTATTTACCAGAAATAATCGATAAAATTAGAAAGGAAGAAAATATGGAAGTTAGAATCGAACAATTGGAAAAGTGCCCTACGTTGCCTAAAGGATTGGGATTTGAAAAAGACGGACTGCCAACTATTTATGAGAGTTAAGGATTATGCATGTAGAACGATTTGAAAGTTTTAAAAGAAGGTTATGTTGTATTGCACAACGGAGCATTAAATACTGAACACATAGTAGAAACAGGTCGAGAATATAGATTTGAACATGGTATGCAAGAACACCATCACAGAATACAGGCAGGACCGCAGACACACTCTGGAATAGGGGGGGGGGCGTGATTCAGGAAGAAATAGATACACTACAGGTGAAACGTTAAGAACATTAGAAAGTATGAAACAACTACACAGTGATTATGATGGTGAATATAGGTGTCAAATGAATTTACAATACATTGACACAGAATTATTCGTTTACAATGGAGGTAAAAATGCACAAATTTAATTGCTTATTCTGTGTTAAAAGCATTAATGTTATAGCAGTAATAATAATTGCCATAACAATAACAATGGCACAAGGAAGTGCTATTTGGGACGGAACAACGGATGTTTCATGGTATAATGCTTCTCAAGCCGAATTTACAATAGCTACTGCCGAACAATTGGCTGGATTGGCGAGTTTAGTAAATAATGGAACAAACGATTTTGAAGGCAAAACAATAATATTGAAAAACAATCTCTATTTAGATAATAGAAATTGGACTCCGATTGGTGGGAACATTGGTTTTTTGGGCATATTTGAAGGAAACAATTATTCAATATCCGATCTGTTTATCTCATCGAAACAAGAATATGTCGGGTTATTTGGACATGTTGATTATGGCGGACAGATTAAAAACCTTATAGTTAATGTTACGGAAATAATAACAACAAGCGATGAAGGGGTTGCCGGCGGATTAGTAGGACTTTACGGTTCTACAAAATCTATAGCAAATTGCGGAGTAATCATAAAAGAGAAAATTCATTCTACTTTGTATTCAGGCGGATTGGTAGGATTAAGTAACATAGAGATGACAATTAATAATGCTTATGTAATCGGCAATGTTTCTTCTTCAAATTTTTCTTATTCTGCCCACTCCGGTGGATTAGTGGGATGGGGAAATAGTATTACAATTAACAATTCCTACGCGACAGGAAATGTTTCTGCTTTTTGTGGCGGTGATCTTGATGAAGAGCCATATTCTTTTGCCGGCGGATTGGTAGGAGGCGGTGATATCATGGTTACAGTTAACAATTCTTACACAATTAGTAATATTTCTGCCTCTTCGACAGAGGTTGCTCTCTCCGGCGGAATAGCAGGATTTGCAGGTGGTCAAGGTATAACGAGCAATTCCTACGCAAGTGGAACCGTAACGGCAACAGGTTTGGAAGCTGGAGCCGGTGGTATTTTCGGAAACGTTAACGATTCGAGAACAAATATTTCTGTTTTTTATAATTCTCAAGGAGCAAATCAAGCAACAGGAGGTGGAGAATCTATTGGAATCTTAGCCAAAAATTCTGAACAATTGAAAGCTCAAAACACCTTTCTCAACTGGGACTTTATCGACATTTGGGGAATTAACAGTGAAATCAATAATGGCTACCCTTATTTGCGCGTAATCGGAGATAATCCAGTTGTTTCAATTAGCAACGCTCAGAGAAGCGACAGCCGCTGCGGTATAAGATTTACAAACAACGTCGTTTCGAAACAAGCCGAAATCAACATAATTCTTCCGAATAATGAAAAAACAGCGGAAATGAAAACGGTAATTTATGACAATATAGGTAACGTTGTATTCACGTCTGTAAAAAGAGGCGATAAAGCGGTTTGGGATTTAACTAATAATACCGGACGTAAGGTAGCTAACGGAACGTATTTGCTTGTCGTTGAAGTGAAAGGCGTTTCTGGTAGAAGTTATATGTATTCGGCGAAATTGGGTGTGAGTGGGTGGTAAAAAAATGATTATAGGAGAGGATGAATTATGGAGTTTACAGTAGGGAGAGATACTAAAATAGAAATCGCTCCCCAAGAGATAAGAGAATCATGGATAGGGCAATATGCCAATATGGTTCATCTGTATAATTCGGATGAACGTAGATTTTTGGAGTTGTTCGGTGTTGTATTTTCGCTTTTTATAAGTCGTAATAGAAAAGAACACTGGATACCGCAAGCCTATTCAACATCGGAAAGTGAGGATTAAATGATTAAATTATTTTTAATGTTTGTAGCAATGCTACTGGTTGCGTGCGGTGATGGAACCGGCCGAACAAACCAAACCGTCAATAGTTGTATTGAAGGAGTAGAAATTCCAAAAGGCGCCCTTGTTCAGCGTGGAGGAATTAAGGTGAATGGTAATAACGTAAAGGAATTTTTGACCGTGTTTGAGAGTGCGTTTAACAGTGACGAAGAAGAGTTGACGGTGCAAAAATCCGAACAAGAAGGCTGGGAAGTCTTTATAAGATACGGCTTGTATGGGTATATCAAAGAAAGGCAAAAAACACTAGAAGAAACAAATCTAAACGTAAAGGAATTATTTGACTATTCGGAAAATGGAAGATTGTATATAGGAGGAGGTGAAATAGAAATATATAATGACGACACAGATGAGTCGTGTAATGTAGCTAGATTTCAATTTACCGGAGAATTTTCAGGAGAAGTGGTATATGAGAACTTAAAACTGTCGTTTGAATCTAAAGAAAACGGGTACGTTATAAAGCGCACGAGTGGTAAAGTGACAGTTAACGGCATAGATATAACCGACCTGACGTTTCCGGAAAGGACAGTAATTTGTTACTACGGTAACGGAGAAAATAACGAATGTCTTCCAATGGGGGTATTAAGATGGAAACTAACCACAGAGTGTTTCAAATAAACACATTTGGGGAAATGTTGCAAAACGTTTTGTATAAAGCTAAGAGGAGTCTTTGTTATGAAATTATTTAAATTGTTATTAGTGACGATATTCAGTATTGTTGTGATGTTTTTATTCGGATGTGGAGACGTTACACTAACAAACGGTTTAGTTGTTAAATTGGTAATGGTAGAAAATAATTTGTATGGAAACTTGCAAGAGCAAAATAGAATTACATTAACACACGGCATGTGTGATATTTTTACAAATTATCAAAATTTATTTAAAGCTGTTGCAGAAGAAAGAGAGAATATCGCAGCGTCGATTAATACGAAATTAAAAACTGAAGAGTGGACGATAGACGTTGCAATAAAGATTGATTTTTTTACAGGCATGCAAATTCTGGGAGTAAGTCCAAACAGTGTAGAGTTTTATCCCGAATGTGACATTAGAGGAATTCGCAATGATACATTGTTTTATATTTGGAATATCAACATAGGCGACGAAGATATAAAAGAGACAGTGGAAAAGCAATTAGAATTTTTAGGACTCCCGCCGCGTGAAGTAATAATGTCTTGTTATCGTGACAGAGTTTTGTATGAAGTAAAAAATGAATTTTATGAATATACATATCAAGAAAGTGAACACGGTAATGCTTTTGTAAAAATACATTTTGAAAAAGTGTTTGAAGGTGCGTTTGATAAAAGTAAATTTTCTTATCTGGAACCATTGACTTATGTCGTAAATTTACCTTATTTAGGTGTAGGTGACATAGAAGAGTGAAATACAGAATGAGGGTAAATTAATGGCAGGGATATTCGAAAAAGGAGTTCTTGTGAAAGAGAGAAAAATTTATGAATGAATTTGGCGGTGAAATTGCTGGCGTAAATGCCCCTAAGGCGTTTAAAGTTTTGCTTGTTACAAGTAAAAGCGTAAACGATGCAGAAAATCTTCTTTGTAAAAAGTTTTCTGAGTGGTGTGAATGTGGCTACGGCGCTAAAATGAAGTTCTTGGAAAATAATTTTAATTTTAGCTTAGTTGGTCGTTTTACTTTGGAAACAGATGAAGAAAGTAAAAAAAAAGAGGATTATTTTGCAACTCTTCAATATCTAATTTCTGAAGCGAGATATTATGGAATAAAATCTGTTATTTAGAAATTATAGGACTTAAAAAGCGCCTTGATAGTTATATATAAAAATTCAAAATAAGTTAATCGTAAAAAATTTATTGGCTCAATTCTAGTTAAGCACAAATTATTTTAATAAACAAAATTTTGGAGAGAAAATGAACGATTTGTCGAAACTGCGTAACATCGGAATTATGGCGCATATAGACGCCGGAAAAACCACTACGACCGAACGAATTTTGTATTACACGGGCGTTGTTCACGCTATTGGGGATGTAGATGACGGAAACACCGCTATGGACTGGATGGTTCAGGAGCGCGAACGTGGAATTACGATAACTTCGGCGGCGACCGCTTGCATTTGGAAAGATATAAACATAAATATTATAGATACTCCCGGACACGTGGATTTTACCATAGAAGTAGAACGTTCTCTGCGGGTTTTGGACGGAGCCGTGGCGCTTTTTGATTCGGTTAGCGGAGTCGAAGCGCAAAGTGAAACCGTTTGGCATCAGGCGGACAAATACGGTGTCCCGCGAATTGCGTTTGTTAATAAAATGGACAAAAACGGGGCGGATTTTTTTAACGTTCTAAAAATGATGAAAGAAAAATTAACGGGAAAACACGTAGCACTGCAAATTCCCATAGGCGCGGAAAGCGGTTTTGAAGGACAAATCGATTTAATAAAAATGGTTGCGCTGAAGTACTCAAACGACGATTTTGGAAAAACGGTCGTCGAAGAAGATGTTCCCCAAAATATAAAAGACGACGCTGTAATTTGGCGCGAAAATCTTATCGAAAACATTGCCGAATACGATGACGAAATGACGAATTTGTATTTGGACGGAAAAGAAATTTCAAATGAAATAATTTACAGGACTTTGCGAAAAGCCACTATAGAAAACGGCGTTACTCCCGTGCTTTGCGGTTCGGCGTTTAAGGATAAAGGAGTTCAGCCTATTCTTGACGCGATAGACGCATATTTGCCGTCGCCGCTTGATCGCGGAAACGTTAACGGAAAACTTATTGACGGGAAAGACGCGTTTCGTCGTCCGCAAAACGACGATAAATTTTCGGCGCTGGTTTTTAAAATCGCCGGAGACGAACACGTCGGACGACTTGCGTTCATCCGCATTTATTCGGGAACGGCGACTGTGAAAGGGCGATTGCTGAACCCGCGAAACGGACGAAAAGAAAAAATTACGCGGTTTTTCAAAATGCATTCCAATAAAAGAACGCAAGTCGAAGAAGTTACTGCGGGCGATATTGTCGCGGTTGTAGGTCTTAAATGGACGACGACGGGCGATACGCTTTGCGATGAGGATAATCCGATTGTTTTTGAAGGTTTGGAATTTGCAAAGCCGGTTATTTCTGTTTCACTTGAACCGAAAAACGCCGAAGAAGAAGAAAAAATGCTTGAAGCGCTTATCCGTCTAGAAGACGAAGACCCCACTTGCAAGGTAATCGAAGACAAAGAAACGGGGCAGCGGCTTCTGTCGGGAATGGGTGAATTGCACTTGGAAATATTAATAGACAGGCTCAAACGGGAGTTCAACGTTGAAGTTTATACCGGTAAACAGCAGGTCGCTTATCGTGAAACGATTTTGAACGAGAGTGAAATTTGCGAGAATTTCAAAAAACTTGTCGATAAAAAAGAACAATCCGTCGAAATTACTTTAAAAGTTATGCCGCTTGAAGATATTTCAAAAGATATGGTTTTTGAAAGTGAAATAATTGACGAAAACGTTTCTTTGCAATTTATAAACGCCGCTAAAGAGGGAATTTTGGAATCGCTTTCAGGTGGAGAAAAATCAGGATTTCCAATAATAGGAGTAAAAGCGATTCTCAAAAAAATTGTCGTTAACGAAGCGGAAACAACCGAAATAATTTGTAAAATCGCCGCTTCGGTTTTGTTTAGAAAAGCGTGCATAAACGCGGGCGGGGTGATTTTGGAACCTGTTATGAGCATAGACGCGGTCGCGCCGGAAGAATTTGTCGGTACGCTTATCAACGATATTACGACCAGACGCGGAATCGTGAGAGGAGTCGATATACAAGGGGTTCGACGGATAATTCACGCCTGTGCGCCGCTTTCGCAAATGTTTGGATACGCGACTCAAATACGTTCGCTTTCTCAAGGAAGAGCTGCGTACACGATGGTATTTTCGCATTATCAACACTGCGACAAAAAACTTGAAAAAGAAATTTTGCGCTCAATAGGAAGAATTTATTAACGCTTATGTTATTATTGAGGTGTTTTGTTATTGTTTTTAGATCGGAGTCGATAGTTAAAATGTTTTTTATATGAAATTTGGAGGTATGAGAATGGTAAAGAAAGTTTGTTCTTTTTTCTTGTTTATTGTTTTGAGTGTGAGTTCTCAAGACTATGAGGATGTTTTGCCGATAATCGGCGGCGATTTTAAATATGAAAACTTACAGTACTTTAAACAGAGGGCGATGAAATACGAATCTTTTAGATATTTTCAAGAATTGTATTTGGAAGCGGAAAGAGATTTAGGCAAAGAACAGCCGACGAATAGGATAGGTTCGATATTTAAATGTGAAATTTCGTATAAAAATATGGTCGAAATAATACTGTTTATTGCAGAAGAATTGGGAGAAAATGCACAAGAATTACGAAAAGGTGCGGCAAATGCGGGCATAAAGCTGAGAACCGATTTTAATAAATCGGTAAACTCCGAATGTGCGAAATGGTCAAACGCTCTTTTGGTTAATGCGGAAACATATAAAACAGAAAAAAGAAAAGATATTGAAAGTAATTATAAAAATATTGAAAAGAAACTTTTTTCTTGTTTGAAGAAAAATGTGTTGAAATAAATTATAGTCACGGTTGAGACTTGAAAAAAGTTATAGTTATTCTAATCGTCTTTGCTTTTATTTCTTGTAAAAAAGATAAAAATCTTTCAGAAATCGGCAACTTGCCCGATTCGTCAAACTTTGCGTTAAAAATAAAACTTCCAAACGAAAATATTGAGTGGATTTTGGGAATTCATGCAATAAAAAATGCGGCAAAACCGCTTCCATTAATTGTTTATCTTCACGGCGGGATTGGCGCTAACCGTAACGACAAAGGCGAGAAAGCGTTTGAAATGATGAATTTTATTTATGACAGCATCCCGATTTTTGCGGTAAGTCCGTCATCGGATTTACAAAATCCGTGGTGGTCTTCAAACGGAGTTGAGAGGATAAAGTTTGCAGTGAAATATATGACCAATAATTACAATATTGATACTTCAAAAATATTTTTATGCGGAGTTTCGGACGGGGCGGCGGGCATTTTTTATTTTGCCGCGACGCAGGACTATCCGCTGTTTGCAAGATATTTTGCAATTTCCGGGTTCGGTGAAATGATTTTGGGAGATCCGCCGATAATTACGCAAAGTTTGCGAAAAAGCAAAATTTATATTGTAAATGCCGGAAACGATCGCCTTTATCCTGCCGAAAGAACCAAAAGTTTCGCCCAAAATTTAATAAATGACGGAATAGACGTAGAATTTAAATTTTACGAAAACGAAGAACACGGCTTTGATTACAAACAGAAAGAGTTTGACAATTTTGTGCAACGAATGGGCTTGTTTTATTTACAAAAATAAGCAAAAAGTATCTATTGTTGTTTTGAAAAACATTAAAAATTTCGTAAAAAATACTTGTTGCTTTGGTTGTACAACAATATCTGCGCTTTTTTCTTTATGATTATTTGTTTTTTATGTTTTTTTATTAAACATTTAGTATTTTTTCTATGGTATAGTAACGAAAAAACGAATGAAAAGCTAAAGGTAGGAGATTTTGAATTTTAGTTATATAGATTTGTTTGCCGGTATAGGCGGATTTCATCAGGCGGCGGACGATTTAGGCGGGAAATGTGTTTTTGCCTGCGAGATTGATTCGGAAGCAAAACGGGCGTACGAATTGAATTATGGCATAACTCCGTACGGCGATATAACACAATTAGATAAATCAGAAATACCCGAACATGATATTTTATTTGCAGGTTTTCCTTGCCAGCCATTCAGTATAATAGGAAAAAAATTAGGATTTGATGATATTCGAGGAACGTTGTTTTTTGAAATTGCTAAAATATTAAGTGAAAAAAAACCTAAAATGTTTATTTTGGAAAATGTAAAACAATTGAAAACCCACAATAAAGGGAAAACGTTAGATGTTATTTTGAAAACATTGGAAAATTTAGGTTATAAAGTTTATAATGATGTTTTAAATGCACTGAATTTTGGGCTTCCGCAAAAGAGAGAGCGTATCATTATAGTAGGGTTTTTAGATAAATCCATTAATTTTTCTTTTCCTAAATATAAAATTAAGGGGAATTTAGAAGATATATTGGAAAAAGAAAATAATGTTGAAGTTAAACATTTTGCAAGTGAAAAAATTATTAAAAAGAGAAAATCAAAACATGAAAGCGAATTCTTTCCAAGTATATGGCATGAAAATAAATGCGGCAATATATCAAGTTACCCTTATTCGTGCGCCTTACGCGCCGGAGCGTCATATAATTATTTACTTGTAAATGGAAATAGAAGATTGACGCCTCGTGAAATGCTTCGTTTGCAAGGTTTTTCTGATACCTTTAAAATTGTTTGTAACGATAGCCAAACAAGGAAACAAGCAGGGAACGCAGTGCCTGTTAATGTCATAAAAGCTGTGCTAAAGGAGGCGCTTCTTGCAGAGACCAAAACTAAGAGATAATAAAGAAAAGAAATTATATGAATTATACCCTTTAGGACAAATTTCTGATGAAGTTGTGTATTCTATCGGCAAATGGATGACATATTATTTTGCTGTCGGAAAATCCGACATAGACGGCGAAGATTGGGGTGATATTTTTGCAAAGGCAATTAACGGCGGACACCTGAATAGTCCGCTTGGGATAGCTGATGTTATTTACGAAGGAATGGCATGGTCTGTAAAATCCGTTAAATTAGAAAATCCTTTAACAGCAAAGCATATTAGATTAATATCCGGTCGTTGTTCGCCGGATTATTCTTATAATATTTCAAATCCGCATGAAGATATTCAAAAAACTGGCGCCGCAGTGTTAGGAATATGGAATGAACGAATAAATATAGCAAAAGAAAAATATGAGCCGTTACGTACGAGTATTCTTGTGCGTAATTTTAACAGCTTAGAATTTTTATTGTTTGAAAATGAAACGGAACGTTTTATCACTAAAAATTATATTTGGAAAGAAAATAAAAATGGAAATTTAGAAGGATTTGATATTCTTTCAAATAAACATGCTTTTACATGGCAACCGCACGGATCTCAATTTACAATATTATATGATATACCTGTATCTGCAAAGAAATTTAGAATTAAACGTCCAGCGGTTTTGGATTTTGAAAAAACAATGGAAAGTATAGGATTTGAACAAAATTGGGTCGCAATTTTATGATTTTTAGGTAATTATGGATACGTTTTCCAAATCAAAGCGTTCCGAAATAATGTCAAAAGTGTCCGGTAAAGATACAAAGCCTGAAATTTTAGTTAGGAAATATTTATTTTCAAAGGGATTTCGATTCCGGAAAAATGTCGCCAACTTACCTGGCAAACCAGACATTGTATTGCCAAAATACAAAACAGTCATATTTATTCATGGTTGTTTTTGGCATGGACACAAAAATTGTGAAGCGGCTAAACTTCCTACATCTAATATTGATTATTGGACAAAAAAAATATCTTCAAATATCAAAAGAGACCTTAAAAACGAAGAATCTTTAAAAATTGCAGGTTGGAATGTTATTTTTATTTGGGAGTGCGAGTTGAAGGCGGGCAATAAAGAAAAAAAGTTAAATTTGTTAGTAAGTCAACTTCATAAAAAATCGTTGAATTAAAAAATATAGATTCTATATCGTATAAATAATCGAATGTTCAATTTTTCGATTGCAAAACGTTCAAGTAAAAATATTTGTCGGTAACTTCTGCGATATCAAAAAAATGTGGCGGACCGGACGGGACTCGAACCCGCGACCTCCTGCGTGACAGGCAGGCGTTCTAACCGGCTGAACTACCGGTCCGTCTTATAATGGCGGTGGGGAATACAGGGCTCGAACCTGTGACCCCCTGCTTGTAAGGCAGGTGCTCTGAACCAACTGAGCTAATCCCCCAAAAAATAGAAATTCAATTGTTTTCAACGTTTGCTTTTTTTAGAAGAACCGCAAGCGGTATCATTACCAAATAACAAAAAACAAGAACAAACGGGGCTACTGTCCAAGAAAGCGCGTTATCAATGGGGGCTACTGCAAGCAAAACATATCCGATAATTCCGACAATTATTGCCGCTACGAGCAACTTAACATTTATAATCGACCTTACATTCATAGCTTTCTCCAACATACAATAGGACTAAAATAGTTTTGTGTACGCTAATAAGTCAAGGGTCAAAGTTTTTTTTGCGCCTTGAAGTTTTCTTTTTGTAAATCGTCTTTTAATTCAATCGCTTCATTTATTCGTTCTCTGGTAATTTCCGTCATTTTATTAAAAAGCAGAGCAAGATTTCCCATCTTATCCCCTTTTCTCAAATGAATTTCTTCTTTGTAATCTCCATCAATAACCCTTTTACACGCAACTTCCATTCTAAAAACGGGACCGGCTATCTTGTGAGAGAAAAATATCGTCAAAAAAACAAGTTCAACAATTGCAAGAAGAAAACCCGGCAACAAAATATACGTTAAGGACAAAATTATCGTATTCACGTTTTTCTCGCGGTTTAATTTTGAATCTTTACCGTTAAGCATCAGTCTCAAATCTTCTATCGCAATTCTATAATCTCGTTCAGTCGGTTTATCTTTCCCAACGAGAGAATTTGCGATTTTATCGTTTATTTCGCGGGTTGTAGTTTCCATTGACGATGACACTCCGCTCCTTAACGCGAAAACAAAAATCGCCATCATTATCAGCAGCATTACCGTCATCGGCACCAAAAACGAAATCATATAAGCCGTTTGAATTTCTTTATTAATAAGAAAATGCTCTCTTTTAAACATTTTTATTATCCTCCGGATACTCTATTCTCTCATGAAAAATACCTTTTAGCGCAGGCATAAAATCATTTATTATTTCAAAAATATTTCTAAAAGTCAGCCCGCACTCGTCTAATTGACCGGAAATTACTATTTTTCTTACATTATCTTGTATCTTTTTACGCAAATCCGTTTCATTTTCTCCTTTTATCGATTTTGACATTGCTTCAACCTTATCTGCAAGCATTAAAACGGCCGTTTCTTTCGTTTGAGGTTTTTCGCCGTTATACGAATATTCTTCTATATCTATTTTTTCGTCTTCTTTCTTTTGGTCCAATGCTTTTTGATAGAAAATTCCGGCGGTACTTGTTCCGTGATGTTGGATTATTCCGTTTTTTATGATTTTTGGAATCCTGTATTCGTCAATGAGTTCGCAGCCGTCGCGTATGTGGGCGATAATAATTTTTGCGCTTCTTATAGGACTAAGTTTATCATGAGGGTTTTTACGGTCTAATTGATTTTCGGTAAAATATATCGGATTTTTTATTTTTCCTACGTCATGATAATACGCGAGAACTCTACATAAAAGAGGATTTGCACCGACTCGCGCAGCGCCTAATTCAGCAAGGTTTCCGACCGCCAGACTATGATTAAATGTCCCCGGCGCTTCGATGGCAAGCCGTTTAAGCAGAGGATTGCTCATGTCTGCAAGTTCCAAAAGCGTTGTTATCGTAACGACTCCAAACAGATATTCAAAAAGCGGAAGAGTCAAATAGACGACCGTAACCGAAACTATCACTTCCAAACAAGGAGCGACAATCAAAGTGAAAGGCGTTTGTAAAAAAAGCGTGTTATTGACAAAATTAAGTCCAAACCCTATAAAGACGTTTGCCAACGCCATGAGCGCTATCATCCAAAGAAGGTGTTTACGATATTTTATTCTTTGCGAATAATGAGAAACAAATCCGCCTATAATCAAAACGCTCAAAGGAACAATTACACTGAACCGAGAAATTAAACAAAAATAAACGGAAAAGAATACTGAAATTAAAAAACCTGTTTGCCTGCGGAAAAGAAGAGACGTCAAAAGTATAGCCGTAAAAACCGGACTCCAAGATATAACGTCCCAAATTTGATTCGTTTCGAGCGGCAAATTGTCTTTTTGCGTGTAAATCATATTTACGATAGTCAGTGTCAGCCACGTAAGAAAAAACTGAATAGCGCAAATTACGGAAAGCGAAAGGAAATACCTCTGTGTTGTTAAAAATTGCGGAATATATTTTCCTATGTGAAAAATAATCATTACGGTAAATCCTATTATTGCGGTAAAAATTATTATTAGATTAGCGGTTTGTCTGAAATTATGGACATCCTGTTGTCGTTTGATTTTTTCCGTACGCAAAGTTTCAAGCACTCTATATATTTCACCTGTAACCAATTGATACTGACGGACGATGGCGACGTCTTTTATTATGGTTTCTTTGACATTGCTTATAGAAACGAACGCGGCGTTCAGATTTTCTTCATGCCGTTTCTTGTCGTAAATAAGCGACGGTTTAACGATTTTTCCAGTCAATGCAAATATTGCGGAACTGATTTCCTTTGAAGAGAAATTATTGTTATTTTGCGAATAAATCGCCGACAGATCTTTAGCCGTTTTTATCCGAAACTCAAAAATACTTTGGACGGAATCAACGGAAACGGCTCGTAATTTCAAATTTATCGAATCGCTTTCGTCAAAAATTTCTATAAAATTACTAGCGGAATGTATATAATTTTCTTTGGTGTTGTATTCTTTTTGAAGCGCCTCTCCTTCAATATCGGAAGCGGCTACGATTTTATCCATAAGTCCTTTTTTACTCGCCGACAAAATTAATCCTCTTAAATCGTTTAGGATTTTCGGTTCTTCTATAAAGATTTTCGGCGCCGGAGAAATAAAATTCTCAATGGTTTTCATGTAATATGCACGTGAGGTATCGTCTTTTCGCGTATCCGTATATTTGTATATTGAGGCGATAATAGTGTCGATTGCGGTTGTCGTTTTTCTGGATGCGGATGCGCTATAACGAAATACCGGCAAGACCTTTTGGCTTAATCGTTCGCTTTCGGACAGTAATTCCTGATCGGTTTTAACTACGTCAAACGAAAAAGGCGCAATTATCGTTTCTTTTGAAACTTCTCCCACTTTGGGATAAAACATGTCTCCGCTGTTTTTGTCGTCGTACGGGAAAAAAACAAAAAGAGACGAAAGAAAGATAAATATCGCCAGCCAATAACGTTTCACAAACACAATCGGGTTCAAAACCTTTTTTTCGTAAGTTTTGAGTTTTAATGTTTTTCTTTTACTGTAAGATAAGTTCATTGAAAACAAACTCTGATAGAGTTACTTATTTGTCTTCCATTTGTTTTTCAAGTTCTATTCTTTCAAGTTTTTTTTCATAATAGGCGTTTTCCGCTTCTTCTGCGGACGCTTTTGTTTCATTCAATTTTTGCGTTTGCGCTTCTGACGGCGCAGTAGAACGTCCTCCCGCGCTTTTGCCTGCGTTTGTTCCGCCGCATCCGACAAAAAACATTGACACGGACAGCAAAACCAAAGCTTTAAGCGACGATTTCAAAGAAAACATAAAGATAACCTCCAAATTTAAATGTTAAAGCCCAAGATATTCTAAAATAATATATTGTTTTAAGCAATATTGTTTTTTTACCGAAGTTCCAATAATTTTGTCTATATACCCGTTTCTTTTATGTATGATTTAACCAGCGCTCTTCTGATACTGGACAGTTTTTCATAAGGAAAAAATTCGTCTAAAAGCGACCTGTTGAAATAAAACAATAAATATGCTTGCGTCGCATTGTTTTTGGCTATCATATCGTTTATTTCTTTTGTAATTTGTATAGATTTTTCCCGTTTCCCTTCTGTGGAATTTTCTTTATGTTTTTTCATCATCGCAATAAGTTCGCTGTCGGCGTCATTTTTTATATTTGTTTGATTGTTTACCAAAACTTTTACGTCATAATAGTTCTTTGGCGTAGCGTTTGCAAAACAAAGATCTTTCTTGCTTTTGAATTTTTTTACCGCCGCCGCACCTTTTCCTTGTGCAAACATTTTAGAAATTTCCGCCAGAAAATCGTCGCATTGATACTGTATCTTTTTTTGTTTCATGTGTGTTGAAACATATTTGTTTATAAAATTTTTATTCTTTTTTTCAAAATGCGCCTGAGCTTTAATGTCGTCCGCCTCGTTTGCCGATCGTATGGAATCGGTTTTAGTTTTAATCTTTTGTTTCATGGCTTCGTTCATCGCCGTCACGCTTTCTTCGGAAAAGTTTTCAAATTCCAGATTGCTTTCATATGTGTTTATTTTGCCGCCGCTGGATTCGATAATCGCTCTGTCGATCGCCGCCGTTCTATTTCTGTCTGCGCCAGACGGAAAAAGCGTTTCTCTAAGAAATATTGACGCTTCTTTATACTTTTGCCCGTTTACAAGCGAATATCCGTATTGAATGAGAGAATCCTCACGCCTGTCTATATTTGCCGAAAGATTGTTTATTTTCATTTTTGTCGATGAAATAAAGCTTTGAGTCAAGAGAACGCTTGCGCCTGTCAAATTGTTATTTAACACCTCGATATGCCGCCTCGCTTCCGATAAACGATTTTGCAAAACTATTCCGTTGACAAAGGCGATTTGATTATCAATGCCCGCTTTCAAATAATCGGCGTCTCTTTTCGCCTGAATGTTTTTTCGCCACGACTCTATTTCATAATTGGAAATATTTAAATATTTTCGATTTTCCGTTGCGTAATCATAATCGTTATCGGCGCGGGTGTAATCGTTATCGGCAAAAGCGTTTGTTATGGATTGTTTCAGATTAAACGAAACGCTTCGATTTTTTTGATTTATAATTTCCGCAAATTCGTTTGTTTTGCTGACATCGACGGCAGACATTCTTTGGTATAACGTATAAAGATTTGCGAAATTAGGACGCGGCTGTAATACTTCTTTGTTAAACAAATCTACCAGTTCGTTTATTTTCTTCACCGTGGCGTATCTTTGTTTAAGCATAACTTCTTCTTCTTCAAGCCCGATTTGCGCCTCTAATTCCGAAAGCCGCCATAAAATATATCTTTTATTCGGATCGTTTTCCGCAAGTTTTTTAAGTTCCGAGACTACTCCTTTCGCCTTTTGGATCGCCGACGTTTGCGTAGAGCCGCCGGCTTCTTTGTTTGCCGCCACAAACCCGTAATACGCACCTTGAATGGTCGTATCAATAAATTCTTTGCTCAAAAAATCTTTCGAAAAAACAATTGAAGTAACACATAAAAACATTGCAAATGTTTTTAATTTCATCAAAGCCCCCTATTATTGCATTAAAACCAAAACGTTTATTTCATCCGTAACGATAATAGTTTGAAAGCCGAACTTTTTGCCGTTTATAGAAAGCGAATCTGTGTCCGAATTCAAAACCGCCGGTTTGCCGTCCAATTCCAGCGTAGAATTGACGACAGTCGAATTGTACAGAACCAAAATTTCACTTCCGAAGAGAATATTTTTTAAATTTTCAAAATCTTTATTTTTCACGAGCGTAGCGGCTGTTATGTAAATTCCGCTGTCGTCGTATCTTAAAATTGTCCACAAACTGTCGCTTATCACGCTGAATTCTTTCTCATACGCCTCAAAACTCCTGTTTTCCCCAAATTCCGACAGAGGATAAAACTCGCCTTCGGATAAAAAACCCACTTTACAATAGTTGATTTTAGGCGAAGTGTATTTTTCGGCGGACGACAAAACCGATGCGCTGAAATAATCCTGTAAATAAACGGACAACATGAATTCACGGTCTTTTTTGAGCGAAGTTCCTATAAATTCCGTTCTTTCTTTTGTATTCTCGACTATATTATCAAAATAATACTTAACTATATTTTCCGTAAGATAGTTGTTTTTTTTAGTTTCTTGCCCGCTTGTCGGCGAACCGGATTTGTTGTTGAAACAGGAAATGAAAAAAAATGCGATAAAAAGCAGCGATATTGTTTTTTTCATGAAAAATCCTTAATTTTATGAAAATCTTATTCGAAATATAATTTTTTCCCGCAACGCTTTTGGAAATATTATATTTTTTAATACAGAAAAATAAATAATTGATAATTGCAAGGAGTTTTTATGAATTCAAAAGGTTCAAAGAACGCGCGTGAAAACAGAGGCGTCGCATCAATAATGAAATGTCCTGTGTGCGGCGACGAGAGAAAACCGATAAGAATCATGTCCGTCTCAAAAAACGTTATGGGTTACGAGTGTAAATGCGGACTTTTGACAAAGTCGCGTGCGCCTATCGGTTTATAATCAATTGTGAATAATGTGTGATTTATAAAGGGCGGGAAGTTATTCTTGTCCTTTAAATTGTAATAAGTTTGTAAAAATTTGTAAAAATTTGTAAAAGTTTCCGTCGCGCTTAATTTGCATTTTATAATTTATCGACGTTTGGTTTATATTGGTTTTATAATTTATCGGTTTTTTAATTTATTTTGGAGGCTTTATGAAAAAATTGGTGGGAATCGTTGCGTTGTCGTTAACGTTCTCGTTGTCTGCACAGGATGTGCAAGACGAAGCGGTTATGTTGGAACAGGAAATGTCGGATGAGAGCGCGTTCATACAAGAAGAACCCGCACCTGCGCCGGTACCGGTAATTATTGCAAAGGTTGAAGAGCCTGCGCCTGTCGCCGTAAAACTTGAAGAGAAAAAAGAAGAGAAGAAAAGCGAGTATCCTAAAATCAAGCAAAGCGGGGCAGTGTCTTTTACGCCTCGGATGGAAATCTTGGGAAGTAACGACGCTTCCGGCGATAAAATTGATAATCCTGCAGCGAATCAACGCCGTTTGATGCTCGGCTGGAGTTACAAGTTGAGCGTCGCGGTTAATGAAAAACTTGATCTTAACTTCCGTTTATCTGAACCTTCTGCGGAAGCCGGAACCGCTATCGCAGGGTCGGGAAGCAATCTTAAAAATATGATTGCCGTTTATTTACCGAACGCATATTTCACTTGGAAAGCGGCAAAAGTTTTCCATCTTTCCGGCGGATTGTTAAATATTGCAAACAATACGGCGCTTGATTTGGAAACCAACTGGAGTGAAAAAGATCCGTCGAAAGTTTATGGAAACCAGTACTTCAATTCGCTTGCCGGACTTGATTTTGCGTTTCCCGTTACGCCTTCCGCCAAAATTTTTCTGACGGCGGGTATAGTCGATAACACTAATTGGAATAAACTTGAAATAGCGGGCGCCGATACAGTTAAACCGTACAGCGACGGAAGAATTATGGTGGGAGCGGATTTGTCTCTTGCCGAAAAGAAAGTCAGTTTGAGACCGCTTATCAGCGTTAAAACCAGAGGCGATTTGAAGATTAATGACAGTACAATAAATTCAGACAGAAAACCTGTTATCGCCGAAGGCATTGACATGAGTTTTAAGATTGCAACTCCATTTTCTTTGAACGCTAACATAGGCGCGGTTCAAGACAATTTGGGCGATGATAAGGAACGTTACAATCTTATCGGCGCGGGAGTAGAACCGGTATTTACTTTCGGCGGTGAAAACAGTAAGTTGTTTACTATTCGTGCGAAATATGCGTTCGATATATCAAGCAACGGCGCCGATTCCGCGGTAAGCAAAGATAACGACAAGAAATCTTTCACGAATCATATAGACGCCCGTTTCGCGATTGCGGTTAACGAAAAGATGTCGATTGTTCCGCGTCTTCGTTACTGGCAAAACAACGGGGCAGGCTGGTATGAACGGACAACTAAAGCGTATGTCGACAATGACGAACGCTCAAAATCTCTTGCCAGATATGAAATCGCTTTCATAGCGTCGTTCTAAAATCCGAAATTTTTAGAAAATTTTGGGCGCAGACATAATTTGTCTGCGCTTTTTTTGTTTGTAAAATTTCGTTTTTTGTTGAATTTATTGTTTGTATGATATCTAAAAAAGTATTTTTTGTGAAAAGAGTTACGGGAGGTTTTTGTGAGAATTTTTGAAAACGTAAAGTTTGATACGAGTCCGATACTCATTGCCGCTTGGCCCGGAATTGGAAACGTCGGAATTATGACCGCAAATTATATTCGCGAAAAAATAGGAGCGTACCCGTTTGCCGAAATAGATATGAAACCGTATTTTGTTCCCGAACTCGTAGTCGTTAACGACGGAATTGCAGATTTTCCAAAACCTCCGGCTTCAATTATTTATTACAAGCGAAATCCCGATTTGCTGGTTTTTGAAAGCAACGTACAAATAACGGGAAGGGACGGATTGGCAATTGCAAAATCACTAATCCGTCTTGCCGCATATGCGAGAGTTAAACGACTTTATACTCTTGCCGCGCTTCCCGTAAATACGACACACAAAGTCGAATCGCAGATTTATGGAGCGTTTACCGAAAAAAACGTTTTGGAAGAGTTTGAACGAAAGAGCGTAATTCCGCTTACGGAGGGTTGTATAGCCGGGCATAACGGACTTTTGCTGGGACTCGCTAAAGAATATAATATTGAAGCGGGATGTTTTTTGGGGACGGTTCCGGTTTTTGCGGCGAATACTTACTATCCGAAAGCGTCGTTAAAAATTATTGAATTGTTTGAGGATTTGCTTGAAATCGAAATTGATAAGACAAGTATTAAAGAAAAAATTATGCTTGTTAATGAACATTTTAATTCAATTGAAGATAAAATTAAAGAATTTCCCTATAGAATACTGCAGCCGGAGACAAATGTTTCAAATCCGATAGACGATATATTATCGGATAATTCGCTTAACGGCGACGAACCGATTCCCGAAGCGATTATGGAGAAAATAGAGCGTTTATTTCAGGACGCGGCAAACGACAGGAACAAAGCGGTCGTTCTTAAAAAAGAATTGGACAGGTGGAACGTATATGAACTTTACGAAGACAGGTTTTTAAAGTTGTTTAAGTAAGGAGATAGTAAAATAGCGAAAAAGATTTTCAATTTAGATAAAACAAAAGCGTATGAAGCGGCGGCAAAAGCGCAGGCATTGGCGTTTGCGCCCGCGTTTTTTCACGCGGCGATTATTTTGCGAAATAAAGGCGTTCTAAACTTTCTTAACGAAAACGATGAAGGAAAATCCGAAAAAGAAATAGCGGCTTTTTGTAAATTAAACGATTACGCCGCAAGAATTTTGCTTGAAGCGGGAGAGGCGGCGGGCGTTTTAATTAATAACGAAAATAAATATTATTTGTCAAAAATGGGATTTCTTTTAATTTCCGACGAAATCACAAAAAGAAACTTGAATTTCATAAACGACGTTTGCTATCAAGGTTTTGCCTTTTTAGGCGAGTCTATTGAAGAGCGAAAACCTGTCGGACTAAAAGTTTTCGGAGAATGGGATACTATTTACGCCGGACTTTCACAACTTTCTCCAAAAGTTAAAAAGAGTTGGTTTGAATTTGACCATTACTATTCGGATACGGCGTTTGACGAAGCGCTGAAAATTATTTTTGAAAATGGAAAATGCCAAAATATTCTTGATGTCGGCGGAAACACCGGAAGATTTGCGATAAAATGTGCGCAATTTTGCGATTATGTAAAAATTACTATTTTAGACCATGAAGGACAACTTGTCGCTGCGAAAGAAAATGCAAAAAATGCCGGATTTCAAGAACGAATCGACGGTTTTGCGTTAAATTTGCTCGACCATTCAAAAGCGTTCCCGAAAAATTTTGATGCGGTTTGGATGAGCCAGTTTTTGGATTGTTTTCCTCCGAAAGATATTATAGAACTACTCAAACGCGGAAAAGAAGCGTTGAACGAAAACGGGTTTTTGTACATTATGGAGCCGTTTGTCGATACGCAAAAACATCCGCAGGCTAAACTTGCGCTTGTAGGAACTTCTTTATATTTCACCGCTATGGCAAACGGAACGTCCAGAATGTATCATTGCGACGAGATGATGGAATATGCGAAAGCGGCGCAGTTGGAAGTTGTCAGCATATTTGATTCGGTAGGCGGTTTTCAGACTATTCTCAGACTTAGAAGCCGCGATTCATAATAAAATGCAAATTAAATTTTGATTTTCGTCCGTCGGACATGAATCTTGCCTGCGGATCGTCAAGCCCCCAAGCAAAGTCAAATCCTAAAAGTCCTACCATAGGAAGCATTAGGCGAAATCCGAATCCTACGCCTTTACACATATCGGTTAAGTCGATTTGCGAAGCGTTTTTCCATCCGTTACCCATGTCGAAAAAAGTTCCCATATAAAATTGCTGGTCGACTATGGGAAAACGGATTTCTCCGGAAACAGTAGCCATGTTAAGATTTATGCTTACCTCTCCTTCGTCATAACCGCGTAAGATCCCGTCGTAATACACTCCGCCGACTTGGAACAAGTCGCTGTATGCTATAATAGGTTGCTGTCGTTCAATTAGCGAACCTATCATTCCGAATTTTGTCTTTGCACCTAATACGAATTTCCAAAACATAGGCAAATACCATTCATAAGATACTATTCCTTTTACAAAACTATACGTTTCAAGCCCGTTGCTAAGTAAACGTCCGTTCGTTCCTCCGATGAATCCGCCAATTCTGAAAATTGAGCCCTGGGTCGGAAATTGCGGGTAATCGGTATCGTTTCTTGTTATTGACAAATACCATCTGCTTAGAATACCGCGATTAACAATTTTGACGCCGAGCGAATCGTCTATGAACGAATAGTTGGTATTGTTGTAATCGTAACTTAATAAGTGGCGGATTCCCGCCGAGAAATAGTCGTCAGGCCATTTTAAACGGCGGCCTATCCCGTACTCGATACCGGCTCGGCTGTAATTGTAATATTCGTTTGTATATTTTACATCCTCATAAAAAATTTGAGATGAAAAAGAAGTCGGCGAATTAAAAATCCATGGCTCCATAAATCCTATAGAGTATCGTTTTCTTCCCTTTGCAAAATCAATCGTCGCATCAAGCATTTCACCCGCTCCTCTAAAATTCGGTATCGCGACGCTGAAATTTCCTCCTACTCCGTCTTGAACGGAATAGGTAACCCCTGCGGAAAATTGTCCTATGTTTTCTTTTTCTTTAACGTCGAATATCAAATCGATAGTTCCGTCGGGATTCATTGATATATCGGGCGCTACGTTGTCAAAATAATTTAGTTGGCGCACGTCGCGGATTGAACGTTCCATAGCGGATTGGTCGTATTTCTGCCCCGGATATATACGTAATTCTCTGCGTATTACCTGTTCTCGCGTTTTTTCATTGCCGGTAATGTCAATTTTGCGGACTATTGCAGGACGTCCTTCCGTTATCGAAAATATCACGTCTATAGTATCGCCGCGATATTTGTACTTTGGTTCTGCGCTTGCCCATAAATAGCCTTGATTTCTATAAATGTTTCCTACCGCTTGCCGCGTCATTAAAAATTTTGTCCGCGCAAAAGGTTTTCCTCTTTGCATTAATACCGCCGCCTGTAAATTGTCTGAATCGATTATTTCGTTATTCACAAAATAAAAATCGCCGGTATAATATTTTTTACCTTCTTCTATTTCTATGTTTATCGTTATGCCTTTGCCGTCTTTGGTTTTGCTCACGGAATCGCTGATTATACGTGCGTCCATGTAACCTTCTTCGTTATAAGATAAAACAAGTGAATCTAAATGTTGTTTATAAACGGATTCGTTAAATTCTCCGCTACTAAAAATGTGTCGTTCTTTTGTGCGAAATTTATGTTTGAGCTTTTTATCGGAAAAGGAACTGTTTCCGATAAAATTGATTTCTTCGACCCGCACTTTGTCGCCCTCGTCAATAGAAAATTTTAAAACGACGTAACCCAAAACTTTTGTTTCCGTTATTTCGGACGTAATGTCAACGTTTAAATATCCTTTATCGGCGTACGCTTTTCTGATTATTTCGGTTAAAGAATGTATTTTAGAATCGGGAATACGCTCTCCCTGACGAATTTTCAGCAGTTCGGTAAGGCGTGATTTTCCTATTTTACGGTTTCCTTTGAATTCTAATGCGTCAAGATACGGATTTTCTACGATTATAATTTTCAACGAAACCGACGATTCGTCTTCGTTTTGGGGGACGATATCTATTGTTTTAAATTTTCCTGAACGATAAAGTTGTTTTATTGTCTTTGCGACATCTTTGTTTTCTATATTTTGTCCGACGCTTATGGGAATCATAGAAAAGATAGTTTTTTCACGCTCGTTTATAAGTCCTTCTATTGTTATATTTTCCAATTTTTTTTGTGCGAAAATACTACCCGAAATAAATAGTAAAAGCGCAAAAATCGTATATAAACGAAACATTATTTCTCCGTGAAATTCAAAAAACCCGCTTATTTTTTTCATAAAATAATTAATGACGCGCTTACAAAAGGAGAAATTTCACAAAAAACAAAAAATACAAACGAGTTTTTGTTTTTTCTTATTGAAACAAAAAGTATTTTGTTAAAATGGGTTGTAACTAGTGTTTTACAGGAAAAAGAATGAAGAAATTATATTTCGTAACGGTACTATTTATACTTTTGAAAATCAATTTTGCGCAGACGAATCAGTCGTTAGAGGAAGAATTAATGTTATTCGGCGCAGAGGATTTCTTTATTGACGACAGCAATATCTCGTCAAACAGCGTTGAACCTTTCCAGATTCAAGAAGATACGGTTGTTGCGGCTGACGACGGCGCAAGCAGCCTTGATACTACGACTGTTCCCAAATCGGGACGCGTCAGCGGCAGACTTCAAGCGATACCGGCGTTTTCGTCGTCGGCTCCTATATCTACGGGGCAAGGCAAGCCGACGGACGCTTCAGTCGTAGAAATTTCAGTTTTTGACACCGCTTCGGTTACGTTTGAATCGTCAATTGATTTTTCACGGAATTTATCGCAATACCGCTCGCCGCAAAAAGCGCTTTTTTATTCGCTTTTAATTCCTGGATTTGGGCAGGCGTACAACAAAAAATATTGGCGTACCGGTCTGTACGCGGCAATTGAAGTCGGAATGATAGCGGGTGCGATTTATTTTAGAAAAGATGCGAAAAACGTTCGAAAAAACGCCGAGAATTTTGCTAAAGAGCATTTTGAAAAGGATAGTTTAGAAAAATTTTATCGCAAACTTACAGAATACGGAGAAGGTATCGATTATAGTTATTCCGATTACGAAGAAGAAAAGGAAAAAGATGTCGGCAGATTGATTTTCGGAGACAATTTAGGATTCTTTAACGAATTTGATTCTATTACAGGAAAAGAAACAAAGGGTTACGAAAGATATTTGGAAGAATTTGACAATGATTTTTACGGAAACAGATTTGGGGTCGGAAGTATTTTCGGCGTTCATGGCTGGGACGACGCAGCGCCGGACTACGGTGATAAATATTCGAGTTTTTATCCTGATAAATATGATATTGACAGCGCCACGCTTTTGCGTATAATGATTGAAGGAAAGGCGGTGTTTGGCGCTTCGCGAAATCAGAACGATTACAATTCAAGGATGGATTACAGCAGAAAACAGATGCAGCGCAGTTCGGTTTTTATCGTTGGAATTTTTGTGAACCATGTCGCTTCGGCAGTGGATGCGTTTATTTCGGCGATTATCCATAATCGCAAATTACTCAAAGAAGAAACCGGCGACAGTACAAAACCGGAAGATATTTTGAGCAGAATTTCAATTAATGGAGGAATGTATGTTGGCGCCGACTATAATTTAACGTCAACACTGGGACTCACATGGAGATTTTAGCAAAGAAAAATTTCTTGTTTATTATAATAATTACATTTTTTTGTAATTCGTTTTCACAGGAAATTTCGGTAGATTTGCAGGATATTAAACAAAAAACAAATACAAAACCGAATTGGGCGGCGAGCGGAATGAATTTAATTTTACCTGGAACCGGTTTTTTTTATTTGTCCGAAAAAAAACCCGCTACGGCGTTTTTAACCGCCGATATTTTATTTTGGAGCGGATTTTTTTATACTAACGTTACTTCCAAGAACCGCTACGACGACTCAAAAAGTTATGCGAGAATGTATGCGCATACACAAAGCGGAAGATCAAGCGGCGACCAATACTGGGCTTATCTGGCGAACAAAAATTTTATGAAAACGCAAGATTTTAACAATGCTATTAAGAATAATCGAGAATTGGATAAACTATATACGGATGAAAACGATTATTGGAGTTGGGATAGTGAAGAACGCCGCGATGAATATGCGCAAATTCGTAAAAAAGCCGGATATTGGAAAACCGCATCGACGCTTATTTTGGGTTCTCTTGCGCTTAATCGGCTTGCGGCTTTTGTTTCTGCAAGAATTGTTACAAATAAATATAACGACAAGGTGGAAATATCCGCACCTGCCGTCGTCGGCGTCATAGACACCCAATCAAAAACATTCGGAGTTTCACTCTTATTCGGAATATAAAAAAGCGGATCGTTTTCAATCCGCTTTATCAATCGTTAAAAAGTTTTCAAAAACTATTTTGAAATTACTTTCGCCATTTCAATACATTTATTTGAATAACCCCATTCGTTGTCATACCAAGAGAGCAGTTTAACAAAATTGCCGTCAAGCGCTAACGACTTATCAGCATCGAAAATGGAAGTACGAGCGTCGCCTCTGAAATCCGTCGAAACTACCGATTCTTCGGTATAACCCAAAACTCCTTTGAGTCCGCCTTTTTCAACGTCTGTTTCCGACGCTTCTTTAATCGCTTTTTTAATTTCGTCAAATGTCGCCGCGTTTTTAAGTTCCGCCGTCAAATCCACGATAGATACGTCGCTTGACGGAATGCGAAGCGAAATACCTGTAAGTTTTTTATTAAGTTCCGGCAAAACCAAGCCAACCGCTTTCGCGGCGCCTGTTGAAGACGGAATTATATTTTCAAGAATACCGCGTCCGCCTCTCCAGTCCTTTTTGGAAGGTCCATCTACTGTTTTTTGCGTCGCCGTCGCCGCATGGACGGTAGTCATAAGACCTTTTACGATTCCGAATTTTTCATGAACGACTTTTGCCAAAGGCGCAAGGCAGTTCGTTGTGCAAGATGCGTTTGAAATAATTGTCTCGCCCGCGTATAACTTGTGGTTTACGCCGTACACGAAAGTCGGCGTGTTATCTTTTGCCGGAGCGGAGAGTATTACTTTTTTTGCACCCGCCGCGATATGTTTTTTTGCAGTTTCTTGATCAAGGAAAAAACCGGTCGATTCAATAATAATATCTGCGCCTACTTCGTCCCATTTAAGATCCGCGGGGTCATATTCCGCGGTTAACCGTACCTTTTTGCCGTTTACGATGAGATTATTGTCTTCTATTGAAATCTCACCTTTAAATTTACCGTGAACCGAGTCGTATTTTAGCATATATGCCAAATAATCCGGCTCAAGCAAATCGTTAATTCCTACGATTTCGATTTCGTCGGCAAAACTCGCAACCGCGCTGCGAAATACATTGCGACCGATACGACCAAATCCATTAATACCAATTTTAATAGCCATAAATCCTCCAAAACTAAAAACTATTATACTAAAAACATATCCGTAAAATACATTATGCTAAAAGAGTAAGCGAATTTTTTTCATTACCGGCAAAATAAAGTCGCTTTTGATGTTTAATTCACATGATAATCGGTAATATTTGTAATTTTTTAATTTCAAAAAAGTATTTTTCGGTAAAACCGAAAGGGAATTATGAAATGGAAAGTAAAAAAGTCGGTTTTGAACGGGACGATTGAAATTCCCGCTTCAAAATCGCATACGATTCGTGCGTTACTTATCGCATCGCTTGCGGAGGGCGAATCGGTAATTAAAAAACCGCTTTTAACGGGTGACGGATTTTCTGCGCTTAACGCCGCAAAGGCAATCGGTGCAAAAACGCAGCAAAAAGAAGACGGGTTGCACGTTTTCGGCGTCGGAAAGAATGTAAATTTAGCGAAATCCGTGAATATGGAAAATTCCGGGACGGGAACAAACATGTTTTCGGCGGCTGCGGCGCTGGGAGAAACGCCTATAACGTTCGACGGCGATGATTCTTTGCGCACAAGACCGATGGAGAGTTTACTTTCGGCTTTGGAAAAAATGGGCGCAAAGGTTGAATACCACAAGAAATTCGGCGGACCGCCTTTTACTGTTTGCGGAAAAATAAGCGGCGCAAAAATTGAAATAGACGGAAACAATTCGCAGTATCTTTCCGCTTTGCTTTTGGTCGCTCCGCTTTTGAAGGGTAAAACTCAAATTTCTCTTAAAACGCTTTTTGAACGTCCTTATGTGAAAATGACGCTTTGGTGGCTTGACAAAATGAGAATAAACTATTCGGCGGATTTTGAAAATTTGGAGTTTACCGTAGAAGGCGGACAAAAATACGTCCCGATAAAAGAAACGATTCCCGGAGACTTTTCTTCAGCTACGTTTTCGGCGGTCGGAGCGGTTTTGACAGGTGGGAAAATCGATATTCGCAATATAGATTTTTCTGACCCGCAGGGTGACAAAGAAATATTTCGGATTATAGAAAAAATGGGTGCAAAAGTCGAAAAAACTCAAAACACGGCGACTGTTTCAAGAAGCGGTGATTTGCACGGTTTGGAAATAGACTTAAACGCTATGCCTGACGCTATTTGCGCTTTGGCTGTTTTGGCGACGCAGGCAAAAGAACCGACAAAAATATACAATGTCGCCCAAGCGCGAATCAAAGAGACCGACAGGATTAGTCTTATGACGCGGGAACTTGGGAAAATGGGTGCGAAGATCGAAGAATTTCCCGATGCGATGACGATCTATCCGTCAAAACTAAACGCGGCAAATGTCAGCGGATACGGCGATCACAGAGCGGTTATGGCGCTGACACTGGCGGGAATGGCGGCAAGCGGCGAGACGATTATCGACACCGTACAGGCGGCGGACGTGACTTATCCCTCGTTCAAAGACGACTTTTCGGCGATTGGCGCAAAGATTGAAATTTCGGGGCAATCTTTTGCCTAAATTTTTTTGCAAACCGCAATAAGAGACAGCCCCGGCAAACGGATAAATATTTTGTCGAGTATTCTATTTATCGCGAAATCCAAATTCAAGATCGTTTTGATAAATATCGTTAAAAAGTGATTTTCCGAATAATTCCACTTGTTGCTTTTGTAATCGGATTTTTCTTTTTTAAGAAAAGATAATAGGCATGATAAAAACAAAGTTGTGTAAAAATAGTGGCAGCATTCAACTTTTATATCGCGTCGTTTCAGCAAATTTATCAATTGCTTTCGACCGTATCTACGGTAATGCCGCGCTCTAACGTCATGTGCGGAAAATAAAAATTGAAATGCGGGAACGGTTATCAATATTGCGCCGCCGCTTTTCAGTTTGTCCGCCGCCGTGTTGAAAAAAGCGGCGTCGTCTTCAATGTGTTCCAATACGTCCATCATGACCATGCAGTCTAATTCGTTTTGAGGTAATTTGTTTATATCGTTAAGATATTTTATTCCGTTTTCTATGACGCACCCTTCTGGAAATAATATATCGACCGCATAAATATTTTCATCTACAAACGTCTTCAGTTTTTTTGTGTAAAAAGTATGACGTGCGCCGATATCCGCAAGATTATGTAATTTTCTATTTTTGAGAACGCTTAAAACACATTCTCTCCTTGATAAATACCAAGGATGTCGAAGAACGTTTTCATCGTCTGGAAGACCGAAGCCTGTCGATTTATTGTTTGTGTCGTTTTGTGTAATGGGGAGGGGCGTTCTCATTAGCAAATTCCTTTTTTTAAAATATTTTAACGCAGAAAATACATAATTTTATCGGTTTAAAGTCAAGGAAAAGATAATCCGAGTCATAAAAAACTACAACAAATCCGCTTCAAAAAAATTCTTTGCCGAATTATATTTTCTCAAAACAACCTCGACAATCTGGTTTTTTCTAAAATTTGGATTTTTTTCACCTTTTACCCGCAGATAATTTTGCGTAATTCCGCTCAATTCTCTTTCGGTTTCTATAATAATTTTCTGCGTCTTTGAAATTTGCAAATTTGCAAAATTTTGCCTTTGCAAAACGAACAATTCTCGTAAAATCTCGCTTCTTTGTTTTTTTATTTTTTCAGGAATTTGATTTTTCATGGCTGCGGCTGGCGTTTGAGGGCGTAAAGAATACATAAAAACGTGTCCGTAATTAAATCCGAATTTTTGGATGTTTTCTTTCGTTTTGATAAAATTTTCTTCGCTTTCATTTGGAAATCCCACAATAAAATCGCCGCCTAAATTCAATTCCGGTATGAATTTTCGATATTTTTGCAAATTTTCAAACAAATTTTCGATCGCTTTCGGATTTCTATTCATTAAAGTTAAGATTTCTGGAGAAAGCGATTGAACCGCCACGTGCAAGTGCCTGCAAATTTGCGGATTTTCTGCCATAAACTCAAACAATTTTTCATCGCAATCGTCAGGATTCATTGACGATAGTCGTAAGCGGATTTTGTCGTTAATCGAAATAATTTTTTTTGCAACGTCCAAAAAATTTTGGCCTTCGTTTTGATATTGTCCGATATGGGTTCCGGCTAAAACGATTTCGTTATAACCTAAATTTATAGAGTCTTTTGCAAGAGAAATTGTTTCGTTGAAATTCGCGCTTTTTGGCGTTCCGCGTAAGTATGGAACTATGCAATAACTGCAAAATGAGGCGCAGCCTTCCTGAATTTTTATTGAAAATCGTGTACGGTCGCAGGCTTGCGGCGGCTGGATTGTTTTTAAGATTTTTAATTCGGCGTTGTTTAAGTTTTCAACAAAACAACCTCCGTTTTCTTTGGATATTATGTTAAAAATATCGTTTTTTTTAGCGTTTCCGATTACAAATTCGACTTTTTGAAAATCTTTAGGCGATTGCTGCGCCAAACAACCCGTAACGACTATTTTGGCGTTTGGATATTTTTTCTTAAGACTATCTACAAATTTGAAATTTTTTTGCTGAGAAGTAAGAGTGACCGAGCAGGTGTTTACGATAATAAAATCAGCGTCGTCAAAATTTTTTTTATCATAAATTATTTCGAATCCGTTTGCTTGAAACGACGACGCGACAGCGTCGATTTCTTCTTTATTTGTTCGGCAGCCAAACGAATAGAACGCCGCTTTTGCCGTCATCTTAAAAATCTCTTTGCAATTTCGTTCAGAGAAATCTTTGAAAAAGTAGGTCGTCCGTGTGGACAAATATGGGGGTTTTTCGTTGAAAAAAGCGCAGTTAAGAGCGCGTTCATCTCCTGATTTTTAAGCGTATGTCCAAATTTTATCGCGGCTCCGCAAGCGTAAGACGCGGCGAAATGCCTATGAACCGACGATAATATCGCCGAATTGTTTTCGTGGATAAACTGCGCCGCAATGTCTTCTATCGCCTCTTTTATTTGGCTCTCACGTGAAAAATCCGTAGGCATTGAATAAATTGCCACAGTATTTTTGCCAAAATCTTTAATGTCAAATCCCGCTTTTGAAAAAAAATCACGAACAGATAAAATTATCTCTTTTTCAAACGGTTTCAATTCCATAGTTACGGGGAATATCAACGATTGCGATTCAATCCCTTTTTCCATTCCGTCAAGAATTTTTTCGTATAAAATCCGCTCGTGCGCGGCATGCTGGTCAATCAAAAGCAAGCCGTCGGCAACCGAAACCGCAACATATCGATTGTGAATTTGAAAGCAAGGGACAGTATCCCAAGAATTTGCGTTAAGTCCTATTTCGGCAAATTTATCGTCAACAGTTTCCGCCGGAATCAAACTCATAAACGGCATCGAAATTTGCTGCGGTTTTTTTACGTTTTCGTCAAACTTCGGGTTTTCAATCAATTTGTATTTGCAATTTTGCGATTCTTCAAATGCAATTTTTTCTTTTGGCGTTTCGGACGAATATTGCAGATTTTGAACAGGATTTATCGTGTTTTTTTGATAAGTTTCCAATTCGTTGAAAACGGTGCGAAAAATAAAAGAAAAAAGCGATTTTTCATCGTCAAACTTTACCGTTTGTTTGGTCGGGTGAACGTTTACGTCTATTTTTGACGGCTCAATATCCAAAAAACAAAACCAAGACGGCTTATTTCCGTATGCCGAAATGAAACGTGAAAAACTTTCTCGAATTGCGCCGGCTATCGCGCCGTTGTCTATTTTGCGGAGATTTACATATAAATTTTGATATTTCGGCCTTGGTTTCGCTCCGCTCGGAGAACAGATATAAATTTGCGCCGACATTTCCGGATTTTCGTTTCCGCAATAGATTAAATCGTTTGCAAAATTTATTCCCGCAATTTGTGAGATTCTGGTTTTATGGTCTTGAACGGCCGGAACGTCATAGATTTTTTTGCCGTCCGCTATGCATGTAAAATGAATTGTTGGAAACGCCGTGAATATATCTTCCACCGTCGATAAAATAGAAAGTTTTTCGCTGTTTTCGGATTTTAAAAATTTTTTTCGCACGGGAAGATTAAAAAACAAATCACGGCATTCGACGCTCGTTCCTTTTAGATGAGCGACCGGTTCAACTTGGGAGAAATCTCCGCCGTTTGAAAAGATTTTATATCCCGCTCCGTCGTTTGAAACGCTTGACGTAAGCGTCATTTTTGAAGCGCTTGCCACACTTGCGAGCGCTTCGCCTCTAAATCCCATTGTGGAAACGGCATACAAATCTTGTGCAGAATTTATTTTGCTTGTCGCGTGAGGAGTAAGCGCCAAAAGAAGTTGGTCCTTTTCTATTCCGCAACCGTTATCCGTGACTTTTATTTTGCTTATTCCGCCGTTTTCAAAAAAAACCGAAATTTTGTCTGCACCCGAATCAATCGCGTTTTCAAGAAGTTCTTTTACAATTGACGACGGGCGCTCGATAACTTCTCCGGCGGCGATTTGCTCGACGACATTTTTGGGTAGTAATTTTATTTGAGGCATAAATTAACTCCGTTTCTACCGAGAAAATAATAAACGCTTAAATTGCCTTTGTCTTGCCGCCTCGTAAAGCAAAATTCCCATAGCGACCGAAACGTTAAGAGATTCGACTTCTTTTACCATGGGGATCGCGATGATTTTATCACATAATTTTGATAGATACGCGGGTATTCCGTCATGTTCTCCGCCGGTGATAATAAGAACGGGATTTTTGAAGTTTACTTCCGACGGACTTGTTTCTCCTCGCCCGTCTGCGCCGATTATCTGAATACCGCACTCTTTCATTTTTTTTACAAGCGATTCAAGATTGTCCGGCTTAATCAAAACGGCGTTTTCAATTGTTCCTGCGGACGTTTTTGCGACAGTTCCGTTTAACGGTACGACACCTTTGCGTTCAAATAAAATCGCCGATACGCCGAATGCGCATGCGGAACGGATTACCGCTCCCAAATTTCCAGGATCTTCTATTGCGGCGGGAAGAATAAAAAGCGGATTTTGAACGTTTTCAATAATTTCCCACAATTTTTTTTCATCGTCGTAAGGACGTATCGTGCGAAACGCCACTACTCCCTGATGCGGAAAATTATTCGACATTTTGCCGAGTTTGTTTTCCGGGATGCAGGCGTAAGAAATCTTTTCTTTTTTTACGGTTTTGAGCAATTCAAACAATTTTCCGGTTTTGTTTTTGTCGTTAAAATATATTTTGTCTATTGATTGACGGTTTTTGTTCACAAGTTCTTCGACCGCATAAATTCCGTAAATTATATTTGTTTCGTTTTGAGACATTTTTACTCTGTTGAAAAGGTTAATTTTGGACGAAAACACAAAAGATACGCTACGAAAATACTATAGGGAAATAAGGCAAAAGGCTGTAGATAAAGAAAAATTATCTAAAATAATATGCGGACATATAAAAATTTTGAATTTTTACACAAACGCTTTGCGTCCGATTCTTTATTGGGCGTGCAAAAGTGAAGTTTCGCTTTTGGAAATTTGTGAAGAACGATGGGAAAAAAAAGAAAAGTTCGGACTTCCGCGATGTTTGGATAAAAACGGAAATATGGACGTTTTTGAAGCAAAAAAATATGAAATGTCGTTTGATTGCAACAAGGTTTTATCGCCTAACCCAAAAAATATTATTTTGCCTCGGGATATCGATTGTGTTTTTGTGCCTGCAATCGCTTTTGATAATTTCGGAAGGCGGCTTGGGCAGGGCGGCGGGTATTACGACAGGTTTTTGCGAAAATGCGGCGATGCGATAAAAATCGGCGTTTGTTTTTCGATGCAAATTTCGCAAGATCCGCTTCCAGAGGACGAAAAAGACGAACGCGTTTCAATAATAATTTCGGAAAAAGGTATAATTAAAGTATGATAATTTTACAGATTTCTTTACTGTTAATACTTTTCTTAATATTGGTTGTTTTGTTTGTTGAAAATAAATTTTCTTTTGATTTTTATTCCCCGAATATTTGGAATATTCGATGGGAAACGATATTTTTTAAGTATTCTTTCGGCTCAAACGGAAATAATTTTGATTTTTTCCTGAAATTCAAACATAAAGAAAAACTTAGACGAAAAACCGAAATAGAATTTCCAAAAGAATCAAAAGACTATTATGAAAGCGAACGCAAAACAGAAACACATAGTCGGAAATCGAAATCGAAAATCAAAATTCAAAAACCGAAAAAACAACGACAAAAGTCCGAAAATTACAAGGAAAGCAATAATAGCGATTTACAATTTTTAGATGAAGATGAAGAAAAAACGGAAGAAGAAAGAAATTGGTTTGATTTTATAAAAAAAATATGGGAAAAAGAAAAAAAACCGATTAAAGCGTTGCTCAAATTTGTTGCGACGGTTATAAAATTATCGTTAAAACTGCTGACTCCGGCGAAAATAGAATCAAATTTATTCGGCGGAGTTCGTGATCCGGCGGAAACGGGCTGGCTTTATTCTTTATTTATTTTATTTAATTCCTCTTTTGAAAACAACAAACGAATTTCACTTAAATTCATTCCGAATTTTGTTGAAAACGGATGGAAATTCGACGGACATATAATGTATAGTTTTTCGATAGCCGGAATATTTTTATTTATTTTTATAATTATTTTTCGCTTTCCGTATTTTGCTGTAATCAAATCGTTGTTCAGGTATCGAAAATTTATTTGGAAGAAAAACTGAAATCTTTACTCAGTCTCTTGACGCAAATATTATTTTAATTAAAGTTTTGGCTAAAATCAAACAGAATAGACGGATGGAAATGGCGCATAATTACTTGAGAAACTTGACTTTTACAGAGGCGAATAGTATTTTATACTTGTATATTATGAATGTCTTCGGTCTTCGGTCTTCGGTCTTCGGTCTTCGGTCTTCGGTCTTCGGTCTTCGGTCTTCGGTCTTCGGTCTTCGGTCTTCGGTCTTCGGTCTTCGGTCTTCGTTCTTCGGTCTTCGGTCTTCGGTCTTCGGTCTTCGGTCTTTGGTCTTCATTTT